>JALWUJ010000089.1 GCA_027080135.1 Flavobacteriaceae bacterium
TATATACACGAACTTCATCGTTTATTAATGTTGTTCTTGAGGAAGATTTATCATATTGACGTTCTAAACGTCCTGTAGAATCTGCATAAACTTGATGTTTTGGTGAGTCATACATTAATTCTTTATTACTTGCTTCTTCTTCATCATCAAAAGATTCTAAATAGTGACGAGAAGATTTTTTATCTCCATCTCGATAGTTACGATTATCACTTTTATCAAAATTAGTTCTTAAATAAGTTTCATTTTCATCAATTGGAACTTGATATATTTCACCAGGTAAATTTCTAGCAACAATTTTCCCATTACTTAAAGTATCATAAACAATAGAATCTGCTGTTACTATTTTTACTTTACCATCTTCACCTATATAGTTTTTAGTATAAGTATTTCCTCTGTAATAGTTAAAGTCGTTAAACTCATCATCTACAATAGGTCTATAAACATCAGCAACCCATTCTGCAACATTACCTGCCATATCGTAAAGACCGTAATCGTTAGGCTCGTAAGATTTTACCTCTGCAGTTATGTCGGCTCCATCATCACTCCAGCCAGCAATACCTCCATAGTCTCCATCACCTTGTTTAAAGTTAGCTAATTGATCTCCTCTAGATCTTCTTTTACCTGAACGGGTGTATTGTCCATTCCAAGGATATTTTTTTCTTCCTCTATAAACATTATAATTACGTAATCCAACTAAACCTAGAGCAGCATATTCCCACTCCGATTCTGTAGGTAATCTGTAACCTGGCAACAATAAACCATCTTTTAATTGAACATATAAATCTGTACTATCTTTACTTCTTTTTGCTAAAGATTCAGATCTTTTTCCTCCTCTTGTTATCGAGTCGTTACCTCCATAAGCTTGTGTGGGTGCATTTAAGTAAGTTTGTGTACTAAATGTTTCACCTGCTTTTGCATCGTAACGTGCATTTCTGGTTGTAAATCCTTCTTCTTCAAGAATTAATTCGTTAACTCTATCGGTTCGCCATTTACTAAATTCAACAGCTTGCACCCAACTTACACCTACAACTGGGTAATCTGCATAAGCAGGATGACGTAGGTAATTGTTAGTCATTACTTCGTTATAACCCAATCGGTTTCTCCAAACCAATGTATCTGGAAGTGCACCTATATATATGTTTCTATAATTTTCATCTGTAGGAGGAAAAACATGTTTTAACCAATCTAAGTATTCAAGATACATTAAATTTGTTACTTCTGTCTCATCCATATAAAAGGATTGAACGTGTTGTTGATTGGGACTATTGTTCCAATCGTGCATAGGATCGTCTTGAACTCTACCCATGGTAAAAGTTCCTCCTTCAATAAAAACTAGACCTGGACCTGTTTCTTGTTCTTTGGCATCAGGGTTGTATTGAAAACCTCCTTCTTTGGAGTTCATCTTCCATCCAGTTGCTCTAGAACTGTCTTTATAGTTTCTAGATTTGTTGCAACTTACCATTAAAGTTGTTGCAATTAGGGCAATAAGTAGCTTTGTAGCTAGGTTGTTTTTTAAGTTCATAGTTTTCAGTTATGAAAAATTGGGTTCGCAATATAGTAATTAACGACAAAAATTCAATAATATTTTATTTTTTTAATGAACTGTTAGGTTCAAGTTTTTTATACTACTGACTTCAAGGAAACGAAAATGTTTGTTGTTTAGTATATAAAAATGTAATAATAGTGTAAAAAACTTTAAAAACATCTACTATACTAAGCGTATATTTGAGGCGTTACTAAATTAAGATGAAAAAACTACTATTTACATTTTGCTTATTATTGTCATTGACTATTTTTTCTCAAAATAGGTCAATCAAAATAGATTGGGGTGAGGAAAACAATTCTGTTTTTGCTAAAAAAAATTCAATCAAAAAAACTTCTAATCCAAATAATATTCCACTTTTAGACTTATTGGAAAGTCAAAATATGCGATATTATAATCAATGGACAGACAAAGGTTATTCAAATAATACTTCGTTAGAAGTAAACCATATTGTTTTTGAAAATTTATCCCATTCAGATTTAAATAAATTAAATAAAAATTTAATACCTAACAAACTATTTTACAACATTTCTAGTAGTAAAGCTCGAAATATTATTTATACTACTTTTTCCATAACACCTATCATAAAAGAAAATGGATCCTATAAAAAAGTTGTAAGTTTTGACATTTCATACAAATATAATACTCAAAACAGAAACCATAATAGAATACCTATTTCAAATTCGGTTTTGGCTTCGGGGAATTGGTATAAGTTTAAAGTAGATAAAACAGGTATTTACAAAATAGATAAAAGTTTTTTGAGTAGTCTTGGAATGAATACCGACGGAATTGACCCAAGAAAAATTAAAATTTACGGAAACGGAGGAAAAGCACTTCCATTTAAAAATATTGAAAACACTAATTTCGATTTAATTGAAAATTCTATTCAGGTTATAGGTGAAGCTGATGGAAACTTTGACAGTTCCGATTATATTCTTTTTTACGGAATAGGTGCAACTGGTTTTCAAGGAACCGACTACGACACTAATATAAACCCTTATAGTGACGAATCTTATTACTTTATAACCGCCGATGGCGACTTGGGTAACAGAGTGCAGGAAATGGTTGAACCTTCAGAATCTCCCGTCTGGACTATTAATCGATACGACAGATATCAATTTTTTGAAAGTGATGAATTTAATCCCGTAAAAGTTGGAAGACGTTGGTTTGGTAACCGTTTTGATATTGAAAGCGAACAATCTTTTAATTTCGATTTTCCAAATATTGTTTCAGGAGAACCCATGAATTTAAAAGTAAAAGTTGCCTCAGCATCTGAATCCAACACATCTATGGCTGTTTCTGTAAACGGAACCAGTTTAAATCCAATTATTTTTTCTCCAATTGGTGAATCTACCTTATTAAGTTCTCGAGAATTAATTCAAACAATCCCTTCTGGTAATGAAACAGTTTCGGTTGTATTAAACTACAACAATGCTGGCAATCCCTCTAGTTTTGGCTATTTAGATTATATTAGTTTAGAAGCCCTAGTTCAACTAAAAGGAATTGGCACTCAATTGGACTTTAGATCTAAATTTGCAGGGTCTAATATTGGCATTGCCGAATATCAAATTAGTAGTGCACAACAGTTTTCTCAAGTTTGGGATGTAACTGACATTAATTTTATAACTGCAAAACAAAACAATCAAAACCTAGAAACATTTACTTTTAAAAAAGATCTTGGAGAAATACGAGAATATGTTGCTATTAATCCAAACGACTATTATTTTCCCACTAAAGGAAACGAAACTTTTATTCCAAACCAAAACATTAAAGGAACTATTTTTAACGATGAAGATGGAAACTTTAAAGATATAGATTACCTTATTATTACTCCTCCTTTTTTATTACAACCCGCCTTACGCTTGGCAAATCACAGAAAAAATGTTGACGGATTAAACATAAAAGTTGTTACTACAGATAAAATTTATAACGAGTTTAGCTCTGGAAAACAAGACATTGGTGCAATAAGAAACCTAGTAAGGTATGTCTATGAAAATGCTTCCTCCGAAGATAAAAGAATTAAATATCTATGCCTTTTTGGAGATACCTCTGTAGATTATAAAAACAGACTTAAAAACAACAATAATATTATTCCTACTTTTCATACATATAATAGTGACAGTACGGTTAATTCATTTATGTCTGACGACTTTTTTGGTTGTATGGATCCAAACGAAGGACTTATGATTAGTTCAGATAAATTAGATATTGCTGTAGGTAGAATTCTTGTAGATGAAGTAGGTCTTGCCAACGAAATGGTTAACAAGATTATTAAATACGAATCTAAAGAATCTTTCGGTAATTGGAGAAACGATTTTTTATTGGTTTCAGATGATGTAGATAATGATTGGGAATTTGGTACTTTACAAGTTAATTTAGATAATTTAGGTGATGAAGTTTCTGCTCAAAAACCCTACGTAAACGTAAAAAAAATACATTCCGATGCCTTTCAACAAATAGCTTCTTCTGGTGGCGATAGATATCCTGATGTAAACGATAAAATTGAAAACGAAATAGAAGTAGGTGCTCTTGTTGTTAATTATTTTGGTCATGGTGGAGAAGATGGGTTAGCAAGCGAAGCTATTTACACAAAAGATACTGGAATAAATTTAAAAAACAACGAAAACTACACCTGTTTTGTAACGGTAACTTGTGAATTTACAAAATTTGACAATCCCTTAAGAATTACTGCTGGCGAACTTACTTATTGGAATAAAGAAGGTGGTGCCGCTGCTATGATTACAACAACACGATCCATATTTGCTGGAGTTGGAGTTACTTTTAATCAAATACTTGCCCCTGAATTATTTGGCTTTGGATTAGAAATCCCTAAACCACCTGCAGAAGCAGTTAGAGTAACAAAAAATTTGATTAGCAACGAAAACAGAAGAGTGGTTTTTTATATTGGCGATCCCGCTATGCATTTAGCTTTCCCAAAACAGAAAATAAAACTTACAAGCCTTAACGATGTACCCATCCAACAAGCTACAGATACTTTAAAAGCTTTAAGCAAAGTAAAAATTGGAGGTCAAATTTTAGATTATAATGGTAATCTACAATCCAATTACAACGGTATACTCGAAGCAAAACTATTCGACAAAAACACCCAACGAAGTACTCTTGGTAATGATGGAGTACAAATTGATGGTGAACTTGCCATTATGGATTTTATTACCTTAGGAGAAGTTCTTTTTAACGGAAAAGTAACTGTAACAAACGGTCTTTTTGAATTTGAGTTTGTTATGCCAAGAGACACACAAATACCCGTTGGCAATGGAAGAATTAGCTTCTATTCTCAAGAAAACAATAGTTTGAATGATCATACAGGATATAATCTAGATTTAAAAATTGGTGGATTAAACGAAAATGCACCCGAAGACAACCAAGGGCCATTAATTAACTTATTTATGAATGACGAAACATTTGTTTCTGGAGGTATTACCAATAACTCACCCATATTAATTGCAAAACTTTCTGATGAAAACGGTATTAATACAGCCAGTGGAATTGGACACGATATGGTAGCAATTTTAGATGGCGATGTAGCAAACCCATTTATTATAAACGAATATTATCAAGCAAACGTTGATGATTACACAAGTGGTATTGCAAATTTTAAATTAAGAGACCTTGAAGAAGGATTACATTCATTAACATTAAAAGCGTGGGACGTTTATAACAACTCTTCTACTTCAGAAATACAATTTGTAGTAGCCGGAAATGATAAACTCGAAATTTCCAATGTCTTAAACTACCCCAACCCCTTTGTAAATTACACAGAGTTTTGGTTTAACCATAACAGACCTTTTGAACCTCTAGAGGTTCAAGTACAAGTATTTACTGTTACTGGAAAAGTTGTATGGACCAAAAACCAATTAATCAACACTGACGGGTTCTTGTCACGAGATATTACTTGGGATGGAAAAGACGATTTTGGTGACCGAATAGGAAAAGGTGTCTATGTATATAAGATAACCGTAAAATCTACGTTAACTAACCAGCGAGTTGAGAAATATGAAAAACTCGTGATTCTATAAAAAAATAAATATATATTTGTCAAAAATTTAACTAAATGAAAAAAATAATTTTCCTCACATTTTTAGGACTATTTGCCTCTAAAATCACCTCCCAAAACATTATAACAACTATTACACCTAACCCTGAAGACTCAAGAGTAATTACAACTGGAGTACCTTTTATGTTAATTGCAGCAGATGCAAGAGCTGCGGGTATTGCAGACATAGGTGTAGCAACTTCAGCAGATGCATTTTCGCAACAATGGAACCCTTCCAAATCTGCTTTTGCAATTTCCAAACAAGGTATAGGTGTTACATATACTCCTTATTTAGGAAAATTGGTAAACGATGTATTTTTAGGTAACCTTACTTATTATAACAGAATTAATGAACGTAGTGCAGTAGCTTCAAGTTTTAGATATTTTAGTTCTGGTGAAATAGAATTAAGAGAAACACCAGATCAAGAACCTCTTATTGTAAAACCCAATGAACTTCTTTTCGATTTAACATACTCATTACGTTTAAGCGATCGTATTGCAATGGGTATTACAGGTAGATACATTAGATCCGATTTAAAATTACAAACAGCTTTAGAAGACGCAAACGCAGCAAATTCATTTGCCGTAGATATTTCAGCTTATTACCAATCAGAAGAAGTGGCTATGAGCAGCTTTGATGGTCGTTGGAGAGCAGGTGTTAACATCTCAAATATAGGTCCAAAATTAAAATATGACCAAACAGGACAAGAAAGCTTTTTACCAACCAATATGGCGTTAGGTGGAGGTTTTGATTTTATCCTAGACGAATACAATACCATTGGAGTTACCGCGCAAGTAAACAAACTTTTAGTGCCAACTCCTCCAAGATACGGAACCGAAACTACTTTTGATGATGTTTCAGGAGATGGAGTTTATAACCCAGAGGATGGCGATATTCTTATTAATGAAACCAACAATGTAATTTACGAAGGAAAAGATCCAGATGTAAGTTTCTTTAAAGGTATGTTCCAATCGTTTGGTGATGCTCCAGGAGGTTTTAGTGAAGAACTTCAAGAATTTACTTGGGCATTAGGTGCTGAGTATTGGTTTAGAGATGTATTTGCTTTTAGAGCTGGTTATTTTAACGAACATGAATCTAAAGGAGCAAGAAAATTCTTCTCTTTAGGTGCTGGTTTTAAATATACAGCTATTAATATTGATATATCTTATTTAATCTCGACCTCTAAAGTGGTAAGTCCACTAGAAGGAACACTTCGTTTCGGATTAACATTTAGCTTTGGAGACGAATACGACGAATACTAGAATCTAGTGAAAAACATAAAAATCGAAATCAATCTTGAAGTATTTGAATCTGTTTCAGAGCTTCCTATTTCGATTCAAAATTTAATGAATAAGGCACATAAAGCACGGAATAATGCTTATGCGCCTTATTCTTTTTTTAATGTTGGTGCAGCACTTCAATTAGAGACAGGAGAAATAATTACAGGTAATAATCAAGAAAATGCTGCATACCCTTCAGGACTTTGTGCCGAACGGGTAGCCATTTTTCACGCAGGTTCACAACATCCAAATATGAAGGTGACTTCTATGGCATTAACTGCTGGATCTGTGAAAAAAACAAATAAAACACCCATTCCTCCTTGTGGTGCTTGTCGTCAAGTTTTAGCTGAATACGAAGTAAAACAAGAACAACCCATCGAAATTTATTTTATGGGTGAAACAGGAAAAGTGGTAAAATCTAATTCAGTAAAAGACCTACTTCCTCTTATTTTCGACAGCTCTTACCTGTAAAACATGGTGTCCTTTGTGTAATTCTTTGTAACCTTTGTGGTTATAAAAAAATTTACCACTAGATTACATTCCCAAACAATTATAATACTTTTACAATTCCGAGTTTTGTAGTCGCAAAGATTATAGTATTTTTGTACGCTATACAATTAATGTATTAAAAGCGTAATAGTACACTTACTATGAAAAAAATAACAAAAAAAACATATCTAGAATGGTACGAAAATATGTACTTCTGGAGAAAATTTGAAGACAAACTTGCACAGGTTTACATCAAACAGAAAGTAAGAGGTTTTCTTCATTTATATAATGGTCAAGAAGCAATTTTAGCAGGGGCATTACACGCAATGGATTTGACTAAAGATAAAATGATTACTGCATATCGTAACCACGTTCAGCCAATTGGTATGGGTGTAGATCCAAAAAAAGTAATGGCAGAGCTATACGGAAAAAGCACTGGAACTTCCCATGGTCTTGGTGGTTCTATGCACATTTTCTCGAAAGAACACCGCTTTTATGGAGGTCACGGAATTGTAGGCGGACAAATACCATTAGGAGCAGGATTGGCATTTGCCGACAAATATTTTAAACGTGATGCCGTAACCTTAACGTTTATGGGTGATGGTGCGATGCGTCAAGGTTCCCTTCATGAAACCTTCAATTTAGCGATGCTTTGGAAATTACCTGTAGTTTTTTGTGTGGAAAATAATGGATATGCTATGGGAACCTCCGTAGAACGTACAGCCAGTCATTCTGAAATTTGGAAAATGGGATTAGCTTACGAAATGCCTTGCAAACCTGTAGATGGTATGAAACCTGAAGCAGTTGCCGAGGCATTAGACGAAGCAATTACAAGAGCAAGAAAAGGTGATGGCCCAACCTTTTTAGAAATTAGAACTTACCGTTTTAGAGGGCATTCAATGAGTGATGCTCAGCATTATCGTACCAAGGCAGAAGTGATTGAAAAACAAAAAGAAGATCCTATTACCTATGTAAAAGATCTAATTTTATCCAAAAAATACGCGACTCAAAAACAATTAGACGAGATTGATGCTCGTGTGAAAGAAAAGGTGAATGAATGTGAAAAATTTGCTGAAGAATCTCCTTACCCAGATAAAAACGTGATGTACGATGCCGTATATGAACAAGAAGATTATCCATTTTTATCTCATAAATTATAAGCTATGGCAGAAGTAATTACAATGCCGCGATTAAGCGACACGATGGAAGAAGGTACCGTTGCAAAATGGTTGTTTAAGGTAGGTGATAAAATTTCGGAAGGAGATATTCTTGCTGAAATTGAAACCGATAAAGCCACCATGGAATTCGAATCTTTCTACGAAGGAACACTACTTCATATTGGAGTTCAAGAAGGCGAAACCGTTCCTGTAGATGTACTTTTAGCAATTATAGGAGATAAAAAAGAAGATATTTCTGAGTTATTAAAAGGAAAAAATGATATTGAAGCAACCCACAATGTTAACTTGAACACAGTCGAAAGCTCTCCTGCAAAAACTGAAGCTTCAACTTCAGAAGAAAAACAACTTACAAATACTCCTACAATTCCTAAAGGAGTAGAAGTAATCACTATGCCACGCCTTAGCGACACCATGGAAGAGGGAACGGTAGCAACTTGGCTTAAAAAAGTAGGAGATAAAATTGAAGAAGGCGATATTCTAGCCGAAATCGAAACCGATAAAGCTACGATGGAATTCGAATCATTCTATGCAGGAGTATTACTAGCCATCGGAGTTCAAGAAGGTGAAACAGCAAAAGTGGATACTCTTTTAGCAGTTATCGGACCTAAAGGAACTGATGTTTCAGGTATAATGGAGAATTTTAAAACTACTTCAAATATTTCAGAAAAAGAGACTCCAAAAAAAGAAGAACCTGCTGTTGTTAATGTTATTACTAAACAAACTGAAGTCACTGAGAAAATTCAAAGTGAGGTCACTGAGCGTAGTCGAAGTACAGAAGAAGGAAGAGTATTTATTTCACCTTTAGCTAAAAAATTAGCCCAAGAAAAAGGAATTAATCTTTCTCAAGTTCATGGAAGTGGCGAAAACGGACGAATCATTAAACGCGATATAGAAAACTACCAACCAGTTTCTGGCGGTCAAGTTCAGACACACACACCAGTTGGAGTTGAAAGTTTTGAGGAAGTGAAAAATTCTCAAATGCGAAAAATTATTGCTAAACGTTTAGGAGAATCTAAATTTATGGCACCGCATTATTATCTTACCGTAGAAATGGATATGGACAATGCGATTGCTTCTAGAAAAGCCATTAATTCTACTCCAGATGTTAAAATTTCTTTCAATGATATGATTGTAAAAGCCTGTGCGATGGCGTTACGAAAACATCCAAAAGTAAATTCACATTGGACTGATACTTCTACTTTAATTGCAAAACACATTCATATTGGAGTTGCAGTGGCAGTAGATGATGGACTATTAGTACCTGTATTAAAATTTGCAGACCAAATGACTTTCAACCAAATTGGAGCGAATGTAAAAGAATTAGCAACAAAAGCAAGAAACAAAAAACTGACTCCACAAGAAATGGAAGGTAGTACTTTCACGGTTTCAAACCTTGGAATGATGGGTATAAGAGAATTTACTTCTATTATCAATCAGCCAAACTCAGCCATTTTATCGGTGGGAGCTATAATTGAAAAACCTGTGGTTAAAAACGGACAAATAGCTATCGGAAACACAATGACGGTTACATTAGCTTGTGATCATCGTACCGTAGATGGTGCAACAGGAGCAGCATTCTTACAAACTTTACGAAAGTATGTGGAGAATCCTGTTACTATGTTTGTATAATAGAACGCTTTAAACCTAAAAAGTTTTTGAGACCTGTTAGGTCTTGTTTATAAGGGAGTATTATGAAAAAAGTAATAATAACAGGAACAAGCAGAGGAATAGGTTACGAGCTAGTACAACTATTCACAGATGCAGGATATCAAGTTTTAGCATTGTCTAGAAATGAAACCCTACTTTCTGGAGTAAATACTGAAGGTTGTACTATTTTTAATTTTGACATTACCGATGCAAAAGATATTAAAATGGTATCCAAATTTGTAAAAGAACATTGGAAACATGTAGATATTCTAATTAATAATTCCGGACAACTCGTTAACAAACCCTTCTCAAAAACTACTATTGAAGATTTTAAACAAGTCTACGATGTAAATGTTTTTGGAGCAGCTGCTCTAACAAAAGCAATGCTTCCGTTTATGAAAAAAGACGGTCATGTAGTTAATATTAGTAGTATGGGCGGAATTCAAGGAAGTATGAAATTTGCAGGATTAAGTGCTTATAGCAGCAGTAAAGGAGCTTTAATTACACTTACTGAATTATTAGCCGAAGAATACAAAGACACAGGACCATCGTTCAACGTTTTAGCACTCGGAGCTGTACAAACCGAAATGTTAGAAGAAGCTTTTCCAGGTTATAAAGCCAATGTATCAGCAGAAGAAATGGCAGAATATATCATGCATTTTTCATTAACAGGAAACAAAATGTACAACGGAAAAGTATTGCAGGTTTCTAGTTCTACACCATAATTTATTGAATGTCAAAAACTCTTGAAAAATACATACCACAAGCAGCAGTAAAACCTGTTTTTCAAATAATTCAAGAGCATAATATTTACCTTAAAATTGTAAACGAACGGGTAACACGTCACGGAGATTATCGTAAAATGCCTAATGGACAGCATCAAATTACGGTAAATTCTAATTTAAATTCTTATCGGTTTTTAATTACATTAATTCATGAGATTGCCCATTTAGAAACTTTTAAAATTTACGGAAGACAAATAAAACCTCACGGAAAAGAATGGAAACACACTTTTCAAAAACAAATGCTTCCTTTTTTAAGACCCGAAATTTTTCCCATACAATTATTGCCCTATTTAGCGCTTCATTTTAAAAATCCAAAAGCTAGTAGCGATACCGATGCAAAACTTTCTTTAGCATTAAAACAATACGATGCTCCCAACGATAAAAATTATATCTTTGAAATACCATTGGGAGGAAAATTTAGGCTCTATAACGGAAAGATTTTTAAAAGAGGAAACAAACGTGTAAAACGATACGAATGTTTGGAAGTTGCTACAGGAAGAGTGTATTTATTTAATCCTAATGCAGAAGTTGAATTTCTGAGTAGACAGGAACCTAATAAATAAGAGTTGTAATTTATATAATTTATAGATTTTGAATACAAAAGAAGAAACCACCGTTTTTACAGGGAATAGTGATTATTACGCAGTTATCATGGCAGGAGGAATCGGATCCCGATTTTGGCCAGTAAGCACCATCGAATTTCCAAAGCAATTTCACGATATGCTTGGAACAGGACAAACCTTGCTGCAAAAAACATTTTCTAGATTAAATGGTTTGGTGCCTTCTGAAAATATTAATATTCTAACTAACGATCGTTATATTGATATTGTTTTAGAGCAATTGCCTTCAATTACCAAAAAGCAAGTGGTTTTAGAACCTGCCATGCGAAACACCGCACCATGTATTTTATTGTCAGCTTTAAAAATTCAGAAAGAAAACCCGAATGCTTTAATGTTGGTAGCTCCTAGTGATCATTGGATTGAAGACGAAACCTCCTTTTTAAAAGATGTAGAAACTTGTTTTAAAGCTTGTGAAAAAGATGATAAGTTGATGACTTTGGGTATTAATCCCACTTTTCCAAACACCGGTTACGGTTATATTGAGTACGATAAATCTAATACAGAAACTATAAAAAAAGTTAATCAGTTTCGGGAAAAACCAAATTATGAAACCGCAAAAAAATTTTTAGCGGATGGAAATTATCTGTGGAATGCAGGTATTTTTATTTGGAGTGTAAAAAGTATTGTGGCATCTTTTCAGAAAAATTTACCTGAAATGTATCAGTTGTTTTCTGAAGGAACAGAAGTTTTGAATACTTCGGAAGAGCGACAATTTGTTTTAGATAATTATGGGAAATCGGAAAACATTTCTATCGATTACGGGATTTTAGAAAAATCGGAAAATGTATTTGTAAAAAAAGCTACTTTCGATTGGAACGATTTAGGTACTTGGGGAGCCTTGTACGACAAACTGGAAAAAGATATAGATAGTAATGCCATGGTAAGGGCGGTTTCTCATTTAAAAGATGCTTCAGGAAATATGATTTTTACTTCTGAAGAAAAATTAGTTGTTTTAGAAGGAATCAAAGATTATATTGTGGTGGACAAAGAAGATGTTTTGCTAGTATTTCCGAAAGAAAAAGAACAAGATATAAAATTATTACTTTCAGAAATAAAGGATAAGTTTAACACTAAATATTCTTAAATGGGGACTTCAGAAGAAAACTTAGAAGAAGAAAATATAGCTGCCGAAGAAAAGGAGTTTGAGCAAGTCAAGTTATCTGCTTGGCAAGGACTAAAATTATTTTTTAAAGAGCTTTTGGATATTCGTGACCAAACTGATAGAGAAGCAACTATCGAAGATGTGAAACACGACATTTCATTTAAGGGACACAATGCATGGATTCTTATTTTTTCGGTATTTGTAGCATCTATTGGTTTAAATGTAAGTAGTACTGCAGTGGTCATTGGAGCGATGTTAATTTCTCCGCTTATGGGACCGATTGTAGGTTTGGGACTATCGGTTGCAATTAACGATGTAGATACGTTAAAAAGATCCTTAATTAACTTAGGGGTAATGGTTGCATTAAGCGTTATAACAGCCTATTTGTACTTCACCATTTCGCCTTTAACCAAAGAAACCCCCGAACTTATTGCCAGAACTTATCCAACTATTTTAGATGTTCTTATCGCTATTTTTGGTGGCTTGGCCCTGATTGTGGCAAAAACAAAAAAAGGTACAATGGCAAGTGTAATTTTTGGTGTAGCAATTGCTACTGCCTTAATGCCTCCTTTATGTACTGTAGGATACGGACTGGCAATTGGAAATTTTAATTATGCAGGTGGAGCTTTGTATTTGTTTACTATTAATTCGGTTTTTATAGCATTGACTACTTTTTTAATTGCGAAATTGTTGCGTTTTCCGATGGTTCGTTATGCCAATTCTAAACGAAGAAAACGCATTGCTCAAATCGCAACAACCATTGCAATAATTGTAATTATACCTAGTGTTATCTTATTTTTAAACCTTTTAAAAGTTCAGGTTTTTGAGAATAAAGCAAAAACTTTTATTGAAAATAACATTAAATATGATGGAGCTGTTATTTTAAAATCTAATCAGGATTACGATAGTCAAAAAATTGAAGTATATCTTATTGGAAGATTAGTTCCTGAAAGCACCATAAAGCGATGGAAAAATGAAATGTTAGAAGAAGATATTTTAAATGAAAGTACACTTCAAATATATCAGGCAGCCGATCAGAGTGGTGATTTAGCTCAAGAGCTTTCCGGAAAATTAAAATTTGACATTTTGGATGATTTATACGAAAAAAATGAACAGCTTTTAAAGGATAAGGATGCTAAAATTGAATTTTTAGAAAATGAAATTACTTCAATGAAAGTTAAAGAGCTTCGTTTTGATGAAATTAGCAAAGAAGTAAAAATAAATTATGGAGAAATTAAGTCTATTAGTTATTACAATAAAATAACAACCAACTTTAAAACTTCAGATACTATTCCTGTAATTTCTATAAATTGGAAAAAAAATTATCCAAAAAGAAGAAGAAAAGAAGACAAAAAAAGACTTGAAAAATGGTTAAAATTTAAACTACAATTAGATACTATTCAAATAATTGATTAGAGAAACTTTATTTATTTTAATATACTCCAATTGCTTTTTTTTCCCTTTCCTCTTTTAACACAAACATAATTTTTGTTATTGCTATTTTTATTTATAATCTCTGCCTTAGTTCCTTTTAAATGAGTATTTTTTATTTTGTTAATATCTTCAACTAAAATTGTTGGGTAAGATTTTATTAATGATTCAAGACCGCCTGCCATTCCTTTCCATTTCACATTCCATTCACTTTCATTTACTCTTTCGTTTAAATAAATTTCATAAAGCAAATTTGAATCATTAATAGATATAGTGGTGGCTCCTCCTTTAATATTTACATTTTTGTAATTATTGTTTTCTAAAACGGTTTTACTTTTAAAATCTTTATAGCTGCCTAATAAAATAGCATTTGTTAAACCTGAAAGCTGGTTGTTTTTAATAATATAATTTCCATTTCCATAGGCAGAAATAGAGCCATACAATCTCTTATCAAAATTACAATTTTCAACAACTATTTTGTTTTTTGTCAAGTCTCTTGTAACTGTACTTTTTAAAGCATACCCTTTAGGTGTAATTTTATTATTCTTGCTATCAATTTCAAAAAAACAGTTTTTAAAAGTAAAATTATTAGGAGTTGGGTTGTTTTTTATATAACCTGAATTAACGGGTGTGATATTATTTTCTTCTTCATTATACAACAACCTTATTTTGCTATCGGAAATTAAACCTTTAAAAGAACTAATTCTTTCAACAATTTTTAAATTGCAATTTTGTGCAGTTGAAGTTAGACTTCTTACTAAATATTTTTCTGAAGTAACATTCTCACAATATAATTTAGAAAATTTTTTATCACTTCCTTTTGCTTCTGTGTATTGTAATGAATAAATAGTTGAATTATAAATTTTTGTAAACCTTTTAAATTCTTTAGAAGAAAGTTGTGTTTCTGTTGGCTCAATCTGTACAAAACTCAAATTGCAGTTATCAAAAACAATATTCTCACTAAAAGCAGTAATTTCTGTATCTCCTCGTTCTCCAAGTAATATATTATTTTGTGTTGTTAATCTTCCTTTAATAACGTGTAACCAAGTACTTCCATTAAATCTTAGGGTTTCGCCAACTTTATAAGAAATTCCTTTAAAAACCCCTTCTTTTGAAACCGTATAAAAATCACCCATTTTATTTTTCGTAGTGAGTTCAAAAATATTAGGATTATTGATAGAAGCATCCCAAGTTCCAAGAGAGTTTAAATCTTTGTCGTGTGCTCTAAACGAAGGTGTGTTTTCTGTAATATTTTCTAGAGAAATACTTTTTACATTGCAATAAAAACCTGTCCAGGCAATTCCTGAAGAAATCTTATCATAAACTTCAATATTTTTAAAAACAACATCTCCGGCAGTTGGACTGCATTTTTTTCTTCCTCCTGCAATATATAAGGAATGAGCCTGTTCATAATTCCATTCGTTTTTTGGAAGTTGTTTTGTTAAGGATCTTGCATTTTTATCTAAAGTGAAGTTTTTAAAAGTAACATTTCCTAAATTGTAATTATTGTTTAAATACAAATAAATCATTTTGGTATATCGCCCATAGCGTTGAGTTTTTCCGTCCAATTCTCTAAAAATTGTTTGTCCTTTTCCTTCTCCTTCCATATAAATATTTTGACCATCGGCTGTGAGACTTATTTGTACCCATTTTATACCTGTTTTGTTATTTAAATCACCTATTAAATAAACTCCCTTAGGTGCGAAAAGCTTTATATTTTTCTGAATTGAATTATTTAACGCTCTATTTAATGGTTCTAAATTATCGGTACCATAACTCCCCAAGACATTTGAAACATTTTTGGAAGCATTATCATTTAAAATTACACAATGTTCATTAACTATGGATTTTATGGTACTAACTAAATGTTCTTCGTCTTTTCCAGCATAAGCAACACTTACAATTTTTCCGATATCTGAATTTGTGAATGAAGCAGATTTAACACAAAGTTGGTTAAAGTTGGTTATTGAAAAATCATGACTTTGAAAACCATCTCCTTTACAACCATACTCTTCAATATTAATTAAATCATTTTTAAAATTAATATCTAGTGTTTTAACAGCTAAACAAGTTGTGGGTTTTGAAATACTATTTCTTTTTAACCATGGTTTAAAAGCAAAGATTATTAAAACTAATAAAGTTAAAAGTAATATTTTTTTTAATGATGAAAAAGGTAGCAACATAGGATAGAATACAAATTATTTAAGCTAATTAATTAATCCTCTTGCAAGATACACTTTTAAAAAAACAAAAAAGCCCTATCTCTCGATAAGTCATTTAAGTTGTACGTTTTTTTATGTACTATCCTTTTAACCAAGCATTTCGTAATTCAGTTTGATTTGGTGTAGCTTCTTTATTTTCTTTTAACTCTCGCCCGGTTGTGTAAGATTGTGTTAATTTGGTTTTGATAATAATTTCTTCTTCGCCTCTAAGTAATTTAACTTCTACTTCTGGTCCAGGTTGCCACATATAAACTTCGGTAAAAATTTGTTCTGCAGTTGCCATAGTAACTTTGGTTCCGTTGATTTCTGAAATAATATCGCCAGGCAAGGCTCCATTTTCCTTCCAAAAGCTATTGTCTAATACCAAATCTGAAAACCGTATGGTTCCATCAGGATTAGGCTCTAGTATTAACTCTCCGTTGTTCATAATATAATTGGTTTCCACTTTCCCTTTTGAAAACTCCAAACCAACCTTTTCAAAATAATATTCATAATCTATTGGTGTGGTTCCAACTACATGTTTTTCTAAAAATTCTCCAACTGAAGGGTAAGTCATTTTTACAATTTCATCAATTAATTCGTCATCTTTAAAAGGGCGATTCTTTCCATATTTTAGAGATAATTCTTTCATTAAAGATAAAACCCCTCTTTGTCCATCGCTTTCTTCTCTTAAAATAATATCGAGACACATTCCTATTAAAGCTCCCTTTTCATATACATTGGCGTAGTTTTCTTTATACGGACTTACAATTACATTTACGCTCATTTCAGTAAAACTCATCGTGTCGTTATACATAGATGCATTCTGAATCTTACTCATAATCTTTCCGTAAAATTCTTCTTCGGAAGCCAAGCCTTGATCTACTTGAAATAAGGTGGCGAAATATTCGGTTACTCCTTCATACATCCATAAATGTTTTGAGAATGTTGGCTCATAATAATCAAAATAATGAACGTCTTCTGAATGAATACTCAAAGGAGTTACAATATGAAAAAATTCGTGCGAAACAATATCCACCATACTGCTTTGCAAGGCTTCAATTGGCATGGTTTCTGGCATTACCACTACGGTAGAAGTATGATGTTCTAAGGCTCCAAAACCACTTGGTGAGGTTTCGTTCATTTCAGATAAATACAAAAAAATATCGTAACGTGCAGTAGAATTTATATCGCCTAAATATGCTTTTTGAGCTTTCATCATCTTGAACATAGTATCTTTAAAATCCTTGGCAGAATATATTTTATTTGGCGAATACACGCTTAATACCACCTTGATATCTCCTACTTGAAACTCTTCAATACTAATATCACCATACATCATTGGGTTGTCGGTAATCTCAAAATATCTTGAAGCATAATACTCTCTCGTTACTGTTTGCTTATCTTTAGAAAATTCCTCTCCTACTTGCTGCAAGGCAGAAGCTCTTTTATTTTTTTTATCTGAAATTACCCTTAATTTATATTGGTCGTTTTGGTAACCTTCAAAATAACCAACGAAACCATGTAGGTTTAGTACAAAATTATTTTCTTCAATATTGGTTCCTGAAGGAGAAAAAGGAGTTTCGATTCCTTCAGTGTTTTCAACATCAAACGAATCGTTTACTAAATAAGTAATTTTTTGAAGCTTTGAAGCCTTTGTAATTTTCCAGGTATTTGCATCGGGATGGGTAAATTCTAATTCTTTTCCTTTTTTATCTAAGGCTTTAAAACCTTCAATATAATTTCCGAAATCACTTATTGCATAGGTTCCTGGAATTACTTTTGGTAGTCTGAAAAGTATGGTATCTTCTTTAAATATTTGTGGAATAATTGTTATGGGAACTTTATCATCCACAACCTGTGTAAGGTCTAAAGAAACATTTATTGTACCTATTTTAGTTTTTGCAGCTTCAATTTTTGTGCTCTTTTGTAGGTCATTGTTTTTTTGAGCAAAACTAGTTCCTGTTAGTAATAAAGCAATTAATAAGGTGGAAAATATGTTTTTCATTTTCAAT
>JALWUJ010000090.1 GCA_027080135.1 Flavobacteriaceae bacterium
TGTATGGTATATTCTAAAGCAAATTCTGCTCTTGCGTGTGCATTTACTGCCATTACCAATCTTTCTAATGCAAAATGTTGCATGATATATGGGAAACCCATATTTTCTTCTCCCATTAAATTGGAAGCAGGAATAATAACATTATTAAAAGCAATTTCGGCAGTATCACTAGCACGCCACCCTAGTTTATTAAGTTTGGTTGAAGTAATTCCGGGTGTTTCTCTATCTATTACAAAAATTGAAATTCCCTTCCCTCCTTTTTCGGGAGCTGTTTTTGCTGCAACAACTAAATAATCGCTATAAACACCATTGGTTATAAATGTTTTAGAACCATTAATTATATACGAATCTCCTTTTTTAATAGCTGTAGTTCTCAATCCAGAAACGTCGGATCCTCCAAAAGGTTCGGTAATACAAAGACATCCTATTTTTTCTCCAGTTATGCTTGGAGCTAAATATTTTTGTTTTATTTCATGGTCTCCTTCCTTATTAAGGTGTGTCATTGCCAAATAAGCATGTGCCCACATATTTGCGGCAAATCCTCCAGAATTTATTTTCTGAAGCTCTTCCAAAAAAACTACAGTATAAAATAAATCTAAATTTAAGCCGCCGTATTCTTCGGGAGAATTTAAACCGAAGAACCCCATTACACCCATTTTTACCCAAATAAAACGTTCTACGGTTCCTGTTTCTTCCCATTTATCTATATGCGGCACTACTTCTTTTTGAAGAAAATCTTTTAAACTTTTTCTAAAAAGCTCGTGCTCTTCGGTAAAATACATACTTTTCATGGGTTTTTATTATTTTAAATAGGATTACAATATTCATACAAACTCACTTAAAATATCGAGAATTTGTTACAAATATTTCAACATCTTGGTTGCTTATTAACGTTTGAAAAACCGTAGTAGTATCTACTTTTTTTCAAGTTTCAAATATAGCTGAATTCCTTGTAACTTTCTTGGGGTCATTCCTTCTATTTTTTCCAATTCTGAAAAGCTTTTAATTTGTTCATTTAGAATTCTGTATTCCCAGATTCTTTTAGCCAATTCAAAAGAGATTCCTGGGACAGTGGCAATATCTGAAGCTGAAATTTTATTTAGATTCATCTTTAAAATTTTCTTTGGAGTTTTTACAGCAAACTCGTTTAAGACTCTCTGAACCACTTCGGGAGTTAACCCATACACATTGTACAGTTGCATATTGTCTGAAAAACCACCCAACTTTTCTCGATAATCTAAAATACGTTGACTTAAAGCTGAACCTATTCCGCTGACCTGCTGAAGTTCTTCTAAAGTAGCTTTATTAAGGTCTGTTTTTTGAGCAAAGGACTTTTCTTTAAAACCTTTATTGTTTGCATAAACCTTCTTTTGCTTCGAATTAGTAACCCAATCTGGAAATTTAAAAAACGGACTTATTTTATTTAAAAGTGAATCTGAAACTTTTGTTACTTCTTGAAAGTCTTTCACTGAATTTATCCATTGGTCTTTCTCACGAAATTTTTTTAACCGATCGATTTCTTCGGGAGACATTCCGAGAGTATAGCCTTTAAAATCGGTAATAAAATTTGGATTAAAGGGATACATTTTTGGTTTTCGAGAAGCGATTTCAATCAAACGGAGAGAGTCTAATTCATTTTGAATTTTACTAATTTCTAGTGAGTTTGTAACTAACACATCTTCTTCAGAAAAATCTATGAAATGGTATATTCCGAAGAAAATAACAATAACTATTAATAAAAACAAAATCCCATTTCGTTGCGATTTATTGAACACGAAATGGGATTTAAATTTTTCCATAGAATATAGTTTTTCTATAATTCTGGGGAGAATTTTGGAGTATTTGAATCTACTTTAAGCTTTTGCTTTTACTTCTTTTATGGCAGTTAAGTAACGTTTTAATTGTTTTTTAACTACTGGGAATAAGAAATACAATCCTATCATGTTAGGAAATACCATTGCAAAAATCATTGCATCGGAGAAATCCCAAATAGATTGCATACTTGCAGCAGCTCCAATTATTACAAAAATTAAGAATAATATTTTATAAGTTAAATCTGCAGCTTTTCCTTTTCCGAATAAAAATTTCCATGATTGTAATCCGTAATAAGACCAAGAAATCATTGTTGACACAGCAAATAAAACCACTGCTATCGTTAAAAATATACTAGAAAAAGGTATGTATTGAGCAAATGCTTTTGATGTAATTCCTGCACCTTCATACGATATTCCATCAATCATTACAGATCCAGTTCCGTCACCACCATATTGAAATATTGCACCATCTCCACCTCCAAAGTTAAATATGATAATTACCAAAGCGGTCATTGTACAGATTACTACTGTATCAATAAATGGCTCTAATAAAGCTACTAAACCTTCTGAAGCTGAATATTTAGTTTTTACTGCTGAGTGAGCAATGGAAGCAGAACCAGCCCCTGCTTCATTTGAGAAAGCTGCTCTTTTAAAACCTACCAACAAAACACCAATAACTCCACCAACTCCAATAGCTTTAGGATTAAATGCTTCTGTAATAATCAAACTTAAAGCATCATCAATAAAAGAAAAGTTACTTAAAATAATATATAAACAGGCTGCTAAATAAAGTATTGCCATAAAGGGCACTATTTTTTCAGTTACTTGTGCAATTCTTTTAATACCTCCAATTATTATAATTCCTACAACAATGGCTAAAATAATTCCAATAACTGCTCCTGCACTTGAACCTTCCATACCAAACAATTCTTTAATTACAATGGTTGCTTGGTTGGATTGAGCAGCATTACCACCTCCAAAAGAACCTCCTATACAGAATATTGCAAACAAAACTGCTGCAATTTTCCCTAACATTTTAAAACCTTTGTCTTTTAATCCTTTACTTATATAATACATTGGACCGCCGTGAACTGTTCCGTCTTCATCTACATCTCTATATTCTACACCCAGAGTACATTCTACAAATTTGGTTGACATTCCTAATAATCCACAAACAATCATCCAAAATGTAGCTCCTGGACCACCAAGTGCAATCGCTAAAGCAACACCTGCTATATTTCCATTCCCAACAGTACCTGAAACAGCCGTTGCTAAAGCTTGAAAGTGTGTTACCTCGCCATCTCTACTTTCATCTTCAATAGTATCTACTATATCTCCATCTATTGCTAATTCTGGATCACCCGATTCGTGGTGATCTACATCATCGTATTTTCCTCTTACAATATTAACTGATGTAAAAAAATATCTAAAATTAGGAAAACCAAAGTATAATGTAAAAAATATTGCACTACCAACTAATAAAATTAATACGAAAGGAGTTCCGTATATTGGAAAGAAAATAATTCCAGAAATAGCATCTGATATTGGTCTAAATGCTTCATCAATTTTTTGATCCATACCTTTTTCAGTTGCCTCTTGGGCGAAAGTAAAAAAAGGAATTAGTAAGGTAAATAAAAAAAGTAGCCGTTTCTGCATAATTGGTTTTTTAGTTAATTATTCGTTTAAGCGAAGCAAGAAACTAAAAATATTTCGGAATGCAAATTTTTGACAGTTAATTTATGTAATAAAACTAAACGTTGTAAAGCTGTTTTAGACTTTCAATTTGGAAAGGCCTTCCTATTAATATTAATTTAGAGCCTTGTTTTAATATCATAGAAGGTTCTGGATTAACTATATACTCACCTTCAGGAGATTTGTAACCTATTATAGAACAGCCCGTTTTTTTTCGAAGATCCAAATCTTTAATTGCCATTTCTTTTCCTTGAGGACAAACTTTTTCAAAAGGAACTTGTTCAATATTCATACTATCATCTTCTCCCGAAACCGAAAGATTATCTAAAAACTCAATCAAATCTGGAGTAACTACTAATGAAGCCATATGGTCTCCTCCAATTCTGTCTGGCATAATTACATTGTTTGCTCCCGCTAATTTTAATTTTCTTAAAGTAGTTTCTTCGGTAGCACGACTAATAATTTTTAGATTTTTATTTAATTGTCTTGCCGAAAGCACTACAAAAAGATTGTCGGCATCGTTAGGCAAAGCAGTAATTAATGTGGAAGCTTTGTCTATTCCAGCTCTTTTTAAAACTTCATCTTCATTGGCATTTCCGTGAATAAACAATACCATTTCGCTGTAAAATTTTTCTACAATTTCTTCGTCTTTTTCAATTACAACAAAAGGTTTTTTATATGCTAACAATTTATGAACAGCTTGTTGCCCATTTCTTCCATAACCACATACTATTATATGGTTGTTCATTTTTTTAATTTTTTTCTCCACTCTTTTTTGTATTAAAAATCCAAGATCATTTTTACTTAATATGTATTCACTAATTACCGCTATGGCATAACCCATGATAAATATACTGCTAATAATTAATCCAGAAGTAAAAATTTTTTCTGTATTTGTTAAGGGTACAACTTCTTTAAAACCTACAGTAGAAATGGTGATGATAGTCATATATATTGCATCGATAAAAGAAAAATTAAATGCAAATTTATATGTAAGAGTTCCTGCTAATAAAATGAATAATAGCAAGGACAATGCGATGTAAATTTTAACCTGAAATAGTTTTTTCATAGATCGAATACCGAAGATCTTTTAGTGTAAAACAAATCTTTTAACCGAAGTAAAAACGCTAAAGTAATATAAAATGCAAATCCAATACCTACTGTTGCGAAAGATAAATAGATAAAAAATAGGCGAACATTTTTTGCTCTAATACCTAAACGATCTGCAAAACGTGAACTTACATAAAAGCCATGTTTTTCGAAATAATGTCGTATGGAATATACCAATTTTAGCATATTGCAAAATACAGAATTTTTTAATTGAAATGTAAGGATTATATAAAAATGTGTACTTTAAATACCGTAATCATTAACTTTAAACACGAATATTAAGATAGGTATTTTATGGGAAAATTGAATATTGTTTGCTTCTTGTTTCTTTTACCATTTATTCTATTCTCACAAAGCCCGTGGACACAAAAGAAAGGCGAATTTCACACCCAGTTTAGTTTTTCAACAATACCTAGTTATAACGAAATTTATGGCGAGCCAGATTTTGAAATTAACAGAAATATTACCGATAACACCTTTCAACTTTATGGTGAATATGGTGTTTCAGATAAAACAACATTGATTTTAAATATTCCATTTAAGAACATTACAACAAGTGGTTATATTGAGCCAATTTCTTCAGACCCATTTCATGTTAATGGAGCTACAATTAATGCTTTTGGAAATATGGAAGCAGGAATTAAACATAATTTTATAAACAACAAATGGTTGGTCTCAGGGCAATTAAATATAGAATTTAATACTAGTTCTTACGATGAAATTTCAGGAATTAGAACTGGCTACAATGCTTTTACTTTTACACCATTAATAAATTTTGGAAGGAGTTTTAACAAAAGTTACTTGCAAGGTTTTACAGGTTTTAATTTCCGTACCAATGATTACAGCACTAACTTTAAAATTGGAGCCGAAGGAGGAACAAAAATCATCAACAGGATTTGGATCATCGCCTTTTTAGATTTTGTTATTTCTCTTGATAATGGTGACATTGAATTACCCCAATTAAATCAACAAACCGCCTTGTATATAAACAATCAGGAATATACCGCTTTTGGTTTAAAATTTATTGGAGAAATAACTCCAGACCTAGGGCTTATAGCAGGATTTGGTGGAGCATTTACAGGAAATAATGTTGCTAAACAAGCGGCTATTAACTTTGGTATTTATTATAAGTTTAATGCTTCAAAATAGCATTTCCAATCGCACATTGTAAACATCGTTTTTTATTACAATACTCATTTTTTAACTGAAGCAATGCCTGTGATTGCAAGCTGTTTTCTGATGAAGATCGAAGTTTATTAAACTTTTTAATTATACTATTTTCTTCGGAAGCAATAGTCGATGCCAATTTCAATAATGCTTCAGAATTATCTTTTCCTATCTCCTCTCCGTAACTAAATAATAAAGGTATTACTGTATTTATTAATAGTAAATCGATAAATTTATTTGTTAGACGCTTCTTTCTTTTGGTGGAAGCAACTCCAAAATTATAATGTGTATTCCAATATTCACTTGCTGAAACGTCAAACAATTTACAAAACTCATTCAAAGAATTTGCTTTAACTATTTCTGAAAACAAGGAATGTTTTTGATGATATAAACTCGCCAATTGAGAAAGTCTAATTGTCGGAAAATTTGGTGGACGTAACCTAAAATATTTTGGAATCAGAACATTTGAATTTGACAATTTATATTTATGCTTCAGATAATCATACTCAAATTTCAGGCTTTCAAAATAAGAATCTTCTTTTTCGTCTTCCAATAATCCCGATTGTCCAAATAAAAGGGCTTCCAATTTTTTAAAATCAGAACTACACTTTTTTATTATTGAAAAATCAATAGATTTAGCTAAACTGTAAAATGGTTCTCCGTTTACTTTTAATCCAAAGTTTTTACAAAGCAGTCTAAATAACAACCCTTCCCAATCATTTTTTGACTCTTTTAATTCTGTTTTAATGAGAGCTGACTTTTGTTCTAATCTTTCTAAATACAATCGTTCCAACCAATTTTCAAAAACAAAATCATCTACGGTAGCAAATTCATTTTCACAAGGAATCCATTGTTGTTGTTTTGAAGTTAATTTCCTGTAATTTTCTAACACATTTTTATCGACAATCCCTTTTAACTCTAAAGTTGGAATTACCGAATTATCTTTTCTATAAACCTCGCCATCGTGTTCCCAAACCACATGCAAAATCACATTATCATAGGCAAAATCTTCTTCATGACGGTGTGCAAACCAATCGCTAGATTTTAAATGAATCTCCACATTTCCAGCCCAAAGTTGATGGTTAATGGATAACTTTGAATTAAAAAAATCGGGACCTGAATTTAAATTATGTTCGCCAACTTTTTCGACAAGAATCGATTCGTTGTTAGTGGTTATTAAATTTTTGTTTGAAAATTTCTGAAATTTCCACAGGTAGTGTAGAAAATCTTCTTTCATTTTGATTCGTATATTTACGGGGAGTCGCAAACGGGATGACACAAAGTTACAGGAATTTTGTAAGTAATCAAAAGTAAAAAGACAAAGAGCAGTATGAAAAACTTATCAAAATCTATTTTTATCACAGCTTTCCCAACTTTTGCTGTTTATATAATTGTTGCGAGTTGCTTACATTTATTAAATAAAGAAACTTCTTTAAGTGCTTTTGGAAATTTACTTTCCTCTGGAATTATCGTATTCTTTTTTGCAAGATTATTTATAAAACCACAAGCGAGAACAAGTGAGAATCTTCCCATATTTAGCTTTTTTATCTTAGTAGGTTTTATTTTAACAACGGTTTCTATTTCAGTATTGGGTGATAAAAACGCGATGGCTCTTCTTTTCAATTCTATGTTAGTGTTGCTTTGGATTGTTTATTTAAAATGGTATTCGGTATTTGAATCCCGAAGCATCGGGAGAGAATCTAATAGTTTAAAAATTGGAAAAAAACTTCCTGTTTTTGAAGTGGAAGACATTTCTAAAAACATCATTTCTTCTGAAACCTTCTTAGGAAATCCAAGTATTTATCTATTCTATCGTGGAAATTGGTGTCCTTTGTGTATGGCTCAGATTAAAGAAATTGCAGGGCAATATAAAGAGCTGGAAAAACGAGGTGTTACTATGAATTTTATAAGTCCGCAACCACATAGTTATTCAAATAAATTAGCTGAAAAATACAATTTAGGCTTCAACTTTCTTACAGATACTGATAATAAGGTGTCAAAACAACTAGGAATTTTTTCTGAAAATGGAATTCCTGCTGGATTTCAAGCTTTTGGTTTTGATAGTGATACGGTTTTACCTACAGTGATTATTACCGATGCTACTGGAAAAATTATCTTTTTAGATGAAACAGATAATTATAGGTTACGACCTGAGCCTGAAACTTTTTTGGAGGTATTGGATAATAATGTGTTCTCGTAAAGTTGCTAAGATGCAAAGAGTTAAAAAACAGAAATAAAAGATTCTGAATCAATTTCAGAATGACAAGCCGATGATTGATTTATCTATTTTCTGACTGCTTACTGAAGACTGAGAACTGTGGACTAAACCAAGTAGCCCATTTCTCGCATCCAATCGTCATTAAACATTTTTCCTACGTAACGACTTCCGTGATCGTGAAATAAAACTACTACCACATCGTCTTTGGTAAAATGTTCTTTTAATTGAAGTACTCCTTTAATGGCTGAACCTGCAGAATTTCCTAAAAACATTCCCTCTTCTTTTGCTAAACGTTGTGTGTAAACTGCTCCGTCTTTATCGGTTACTTTGGTAAATCCGTCAATGATATCGAAGTTTACATTTTTTGGTAAAATGTCTTCTCCAATTCCTTCGGTTACATAAGGATAAATTTCTTTTTCATCAAAAATTCCTGTTTCGTGGTATTTTTTAAATACACTTCCGTAGGTATCTACTCCCCAAATTTTAATATTCGGGTTTTGTTCTTTTAAATATTTTCCTACTCCTGAAATCGTTCCTCCAGTTCCAACACCAACTACAAAATGTGTGATTTTTCCATCGGTTTGTTCCCAGATTTCTGGACCTGTACTTTCGTAATGTGCTTTTGCGTTACTCGGATTGTCATACTGATTTACATACCAACTATTCGGAGTTTCTTCCGCTAAACGTTTAGAAACCGAATAATACGAACGTGGATCTTCCGGCTCAACAGCCGTTGGGCAAACAACCACCTCAGCTCCCACTGCTCTTAAAATATCGCATTTTTCTTTGGACTGTTTATCTGCCAAAACAAAAATACATTTGTACCCTTTTACTATGGCTGCCAATGCCAATCCCATTCCTGTATTTCCTGAAGTTCCTTCAATAATAGTTCCTCCTGGTCTTAACCGTCCATCTGCTTCTGCATCTTCAATCATTGTAAGAGCCATACGGTCTTTTACCGAATTTCCAGGGTTAAAAGTTTCGTATTTAGCAAGTACCAAGCAAGGTAATTCTTGGGTAATTTTATTAATTTTTACTAAAGGTGTGTTTCCAATAGTTTCTAGAATGTTTTCTGCGTATTTCATGAAGTATTTTTAAGGTTGCAAAGGTAATGAATTGAAATTCCAAAACAGAAAAAACAAATTCCAAAATAAAAAGCAAAATTCGATTATAAAGTTTACTCCAAATTACTCAAACCGAATCGCCTTCACGGGAGCAATCTTAGAAATTAAAAACGAAGGAATCAATAACATTAATAAACAAAGAACTAAGGTTCCTAAATTTAAAAATAGAACATAGGTTAAACTCATATAAACAGGAGCTTTGGTTACATAATAAATACTCGGATCTAGTGTAATTACTTTGAAATATTTTTGAATCATTAACAATCCAATTCCTATTAAATTCCCCCAGAATAATCCCTTTCCAATTAGATAAATGGCATTGTATAAAAATATTTTTCGAACGCTTTTGTCTTCACTTCCCAAAGCTTTTAAAACTCCTATCATTTGGGTTCGTTCTAAAATTAAAACCAACAAAGCAGTAATCATATTAATTCCTGCAACCAAAATCATAATTCCGATAATGAGTATGATATTAAAATCGAAAAGCTCCAACCATTTAAAAATGGAATAGTATTTATCTTTTACTGTCTGACTGTCTAAAAAGCTTCCCGTTTCTTCATACACTTGGTTTCCGATGGTATCGATATTGTTAAAATCGTCCACAAATAACTCAAACGAACCTATTTCGTTTTCATTCCATTTGTTCAACTTCTGTATGTGCCGAATGTCTGCAATAACAAACTTATCATCAAATTCCTGAAAGCCACTATTATAAATTCCTGCGATGACAAAACCTCTACTTCTTGGAGGTTTCGAGCTGTCTTTCCGAAGAAAATAGGTAGTTACTTTATCACCTAATTTTAAGTGTAGTCGGTTGACTAAATATTCAGAAATTAAAATCTCTTCATTTAAATCTGAAAAATAATCAGGCAAATTTCCCTCCACCAATATATCTTGAAAAAACTGCCAATCGTAATCTTTTCCCACTCCTTTAATTACCACTCCTTCAAAATCGGTTTCGGTTCTAATAATTCCTCCCTTAGATGCGGTTGCTTGAATGTGTTTTATTCCTTTTACCGAAGTAAATTCAGGATAAAAATCTTGTTCTTTTGAAATAGGATTCTGCGAATCGTTGGAAAAATTGGTGTCGAAATTAGAAATAATAATATCTCCGTTAAAGGCAGAAACTTTTTCATGTATCTTTTTTTGAAGCCCAACTCCCGTAGCTATTGAGATAACCATCGTTATAAAACCAATGGCAATAGATACAATGGCAATTTTTATTATTGGTGCCGATACACTATTTTTATATTCCTTTGCGGAAATAATTCGCTTAGCGATGAAAAATTCAAAATTCACGAAATTCTTATGACTTTATCTGTTTTCAAAAATACACATTTCTTGTGGGCGACCTTACTAATATTAACTTGTTTTTCTTGCGATGGACAGAATAATAAAAATAATTCAAGTAGTAAGAGAGAGATTCCGAAACAAGTTCGGAATGACAACGCATCAAAGCAGAAGAAAAAGCTTGAAGAAAAATCAATTATTGTAGGAGCAGATCAATACGATGAATATTTATCTTTATTTAAAGGAAAAAAAATTGGTGTGGTTGCTAATCAGACTTCCGTAGTAAATCTTAAAAATGTTTCTCATTACGAAAATGGCTTTGAAGAAACGATAAATCTTAAACTCCACTTAGTAGATTATTTAAAAAATAAAAAGGTGGACATTGTAAAAGTATTCTCTCCCGAACACGGTTTTAGAGGAAAAGCAGATGCTGGCGAAGTGGTGAAAGATGGAATCGATACCAAAACAGGATTACCAATTGTTTCGCTCTATGGAAAAAACAAAAAACCAACTAAGGAGCAATTAGAAGGAATAGATTTAATAGTTTTTGATATTCAAGATGTAGGTGTTCGGTTTTACACCTATATTTCTACCATGCACTATATGATGGAAGCTTGTGCTGAAAATAACATTCCTTTTTTGGTGTTGGATCGCCCTAACCCAAACGGTCATTATATAGACGGTCCTATTTTAGAAATGAAATACAAAAGCTTTGTTGGTATGCATCCAGTTCCTGTGGTTCACGGAATGACCATTGGTGAATATGCACTAATGATTAACGGACAAAAATGGTTAAAAAACGGAGTGACTTGCGATTTAACCGTTGTTAAAATGAAGAATTACACTCACCAAACTCCTTACTCACTTCCTATAAAACCATCGCCAAATTTACCCAATGATGTTGCTATAAATTTATACCCAAGTTTATGCTTTTTTGAAAGCACTAAAATTAGTGTAGGTCGAGGAACCAATATGCAATTTCAGATTTTTGGAGCTCCCAATTTATCTCCGGAACAATATCCTTTTACTTTTACTCCAGAATCGAACGAAGGAGCAAAAAACCCAAAATTTAAAGGAGTTTTATGCTATGGAAAAGATTTAAGAAAAACGAAAAAATTAAGCAGAATCAACTTAGATTGGTTAATTGATGCCTATGTAGCTAACGGAAAAAAAGATGATTTCTTCTCTTCCTTTTTTATTAAACTTTCAGGAACAGATCAATTAAAAAAACAAATAGAACAAGGATTTACAGCCAGAGAAATTAGAAAAACTTGGCTGAAAGGTTTGGAAGAATACAATAGAATGCGACAGGAGTATTTGTTATATGAGTAAGTTTTCTCGCAAAGGAGCTAAGACGCAAAGAGGTAAAAAAACCAATACTAAATGCAGTTTTTTTTATCTAACAAGTTTGAAAACCTGTGAAATTTACTATATACTGCTAACTGAAAAATCTGAATACTGGCTACCCCCCACCTCTACGAAACTTCTCTCTAGGTTTTCCTCCTTTTTCAGAATATTCAATAGGTAAGGTTTTTTTTAAAGCTTCCAAAATATTATAAGTTGCGGGACAAATTGAGGTATTGGCTATAGTTATGGTTTCTAACTGGTAAAAACGTCTTCGGTTGGTGTGCGGATATTCTCGGCAAGCTTTTGGTCTTACTTTGTATATACTACATTCATTATCAAATCCTAAAAAAACACAAGGTACAGTTTTAAAAGAATATTCGTTGTCGTCTCCAACTTCCAAATATTCTTCAATAAATTTTTGTTCTTTCAACTTTAAATGTTTTGCAATTCGTGCTACATCTTGATTGTTAAGCCACGGTGCCGTTGTCTTACAACAGTTGGCACAAGATAGGCAATCGGTTTTTTCAAACTCCTTATCGTGCAATTCTATCATTAAAGTATCCAAATGTCTTGGGGGTTTCTTTCTAAGTTTTTTGAAGAGTTTTTTATTCTCTTTCTCCTTATCTTTGGCCTTCTTAGGAAGCTGTTTTAGAATGTTTTCCATAGCTACAAAAATAACTAATATTCTATGGTACTTTGAGTAATCTCATTTTTTTTTCGAGATGTCATCAAAAGGTACAGATTAATAATATGAAAGACATTTTAGGTAAAGCATTATTAGATTTTCAAAAGGGAAATTACACCGAAGATATCCGTACCGAAACCAATATTAGCGAAGAAGACATTTTACCTCTTCCCTATTTGTTTCGGGATTTTTCTGAAATGCCTCCATTAGAAAAAGAAGCTTTAGAATTTTGTAAAGGTAAAGTTCTTGATGTGGGTTGTGGTGCTGGAAGTCATTCGTTACATCTTCAGAAAAAAGGATTTGAAATTACTTCTATCGACACTTCAGAGGGAGCGATTGAAGTTTGTAAATTAAGAGGAATAAAGGATGCTCGGAACATAAATTTACTTCAGTTAAAAGAAGAGAAATTTGACACTATTTTACTGTTGATGAATGGTACTGGAATATTTCAGAAATTAGAATTGATAGATTCTTACCTTCAGCATTTAAAAACACTTTTAAATATAAAAGGGCAAATACTAATAGATTCCAGCGATTTGCGATATATGTACGATGAAGGCGATGATGAAGGAAGTATTATGGTTCCTTCAGATCGATATTATGGCGAATTAGAATTTATAATTCACTATAAAAATTGGACGAGTGAAGCCTTTGATTGGTTATATTTGGACGAACAAATTTTTAAAAACTCATGCTTAGCAAATGGCTTTCAATTTGATATAATATATCGAGGAGAAAATTTAGATTATCTAGCAAAATTGACCCTATAATTTATGAAATACACAAACTTAAAATTTCTAATCGTAATATTTGCATTTGCATTTGTTTTGTCCTGTAGTAGTGATGATGATTCAGATACAGCTACGGACGACCCAAAAGCTGAAAATTTGAAACCATTAGGAACTTCTGCTTCCGAATTACTTTCAGAAAATAATTTTAAAAGTTTAACAATTGAACTTGCTTATTCTTCGGGATATAGACCTCAACAACAATCTATAGACGATTTTAAAACCTTTTTATTTAGTCGAATTAATAAACCAAACGGCATTACTTTTGTTGAAACTGAAATCATAACCCCTCTTACAAGTTCACAAACCTTAGACGACATAAAAACAATAGAAAGTGAGCAAAGGCAATACTATACTGTTGAAGATGATATTGCCGTGTTTGTTTATTTTACACACGCAAAAGCAGATACCGACACAGAAACTTCTGTAACTCTTGGAACGGCTTATTTAAATACATCAATGGTTGTTTATGAGCAAACACTAAGAAATGTTAGTGCTTCTCAAAATGCAGATTTGTATATTTTGGAAGAAACTACTCTACAACACGAAACTGGGCATTTGTTTGGATTAGTGAATATTCAAGAAGATGATATTCATTCTCAGCACGAAGATTTAGCTCACAGTAAACATTGTTTTGTGGAGGATTGTTTAATGTATTATGAAAGCAATACTCGAAGATTTTTCAGAAATAGAGCAAGTGTTCCTTTATTAGATCCTCTTTGTATTGAGGACTTACAAGCAAAAGGTGGCAAATAAAAAAAGAGGTTGCACTCGACAACCTCTTTTCTAAAACTGTTTAATTTTTTTAAACTTTAAAACAATTATTTATAAACAGTTTTTATAGTTGCTTTTACCGTTTTTGCAATATTGGTGGAGGGCTTTCCTTTTTTAAACGCTATTTTATAATCTGCTAAGGTGATGTCCATAACAACATCTACTGTTACTTGCCCTCCAGATACTGTTATTGTAGCATTTTCAGTAACAGTATTAGAAACTCCATGAATTGATAAATCACCTGTTACATTTGCAGTATAAGTACCATCAGTTCCAAAATCAATATCACTTAAGTTGGTGATTGTACCTTTAAATTTTGCTTTCGGAAACTGCTTAGTGTCTAAAAATTTAGCACTATTAAAATGTTGTTGCATTTTTGCCTTTGCAAACTCAAAACTCTGCATAGGTACCGAATATATAATATCTCCTGTACTTGTTTCTAAAGTACTTACTACTTTGTAATTATTGGCTGTAATATCCTCTATTGCTGTATGCGAGAAGAAATTTACATGACCAGTTTTACTAACTAATTTTCCTATCGGACTAAATGCACTTGTTACTATTAGGGTAACTACTGCTAAACTTAAAACTATTTTTTTCATCTTTTTTTATTTATTGTTTATTAATTATTTGTTGTTTTTATTTTTTTACAAGGTCACATTTTTCCATAATTACATCTTCGTAAAGCTCCATATCTTCATCATATCCAGCTCCAGAGCGTATTACTCCTTTTATAGTAACTTTATCCCCTACTTTTAAACTATTTGCATTTTTATTGGTTTCTGAAGTAAACGTACAACTCACTCCTGCATTTTCGTTCATTCCTTTAAGTAAAACCACTTTTTGTTGGTTAAAATCATCTGAAATTTCAGAAACAATACCAGTAACTTCAATTACTTTCGATTCACCTTCCTCCTGTAAATATTTTTCGTTAGCAGCAGTGGCATCTTTTAAATATTCATCTACAATTTGTTTGGTTTCTAATTTAAAATCGGTTTTGGTAGCTTGAACATCTCTATGGGGTTGAAAAAACACATAAAGAAAAGTTCCTCCGCCTATTAAGATTCCAATTCCGATGATGATTAATACAATTTTGAGTTTTTTATTCATATATAAAGTTTTTTAATTTTTATGAAATCTAAAATACTGTTTTTCGATTTCCGTGAACAAGTAGTCGAAGTTAAATATGAAACCTAACTTTTAAATTGAAAAAAAAAGAATACAATAGTAAATAAGAACCCAAATTTTTAACCAAATAACCTTAAAAATATCAATTAAAATTCAAAAAGATAAAATAGTCTTTATTTTTGTTATTTTCAGTGATTTTGAGTAACTTGTAGTCTCTTTACTTTAAAATTTTATTATTATGAAAACAATAATCCTCCATTTAGTAAAATACCATTTTAGACACTTATTTATTCTTGGAATTTCATTCTTATTTTTAGCTTGTAACAATAATTCTACAGATAAAAAATTAAAAACAACCGAAGTAAAAGACATTAAAACTCCCGACATTATATGGCAAATTAAAGCAATACTACCCGATGGAAAAAAAATGAATGTTAAGGCTTTTGACAATGAAGGAAATATGTTTGATATAAACGCAATTCAAAATTCAGATCAAGATAGTTTTTTAGACATTAAAGCTTTTGTAAATGGTAAAAAGTTGCCTGTAAAAGTTTTGGTTAGTAATAAAATGTATGCACCTGTAAAAGTAATTGATATGGGCGGAGTTGCGTATGACATAAAAGCCATTACCGAAGATGGTAAAAAATTAAAGGTTAAAGGTATTAACCGACAAGGAAACATTATCAACCTTAGGGTTATCAATGAAAAAGGAGATTTTTACAACCTTAAAGCAATTTCTCCAGACGGAAAATTAAATGATGTAAAAGGAATAAAAATAAATGTAAAAGAAAAAGAAATGACTCTTAATGGTTTTAGTATTTTAGCTCACGTAAAAGCCATGCATGAATCTAACGATGAAGATGGAATTGCTGAATTTCTTGCTCAAAAAAAGAAAGAAAAATTTAATAAGAAAAAAAGAAAAAACAAGGACAAAAACAAAAACGAGTTTAAACCCATATACTGGAATGTAAATGCCATAACTCCAAACGATGATAAATTAGAAGTAAAAGCTTTTGACGAGAAAGGCAATGAATATTATATAAAAGCTATTCAAGATTCAAAACAACATAGTTTTATGAATTTAAAAGCATTTGTAGATGGTAGTGAACTACCTGTAAAAGTTTTGGTAAGTAATGAAACTTATTCACCTATTAAAGCATTAGCTAGAGATGGAGCTACCTATAATATTAAAGCAAAAACCAAAGACGGAAAGTTACTCGACATAAAAGGTGTAAAACGTTCTGGAAATATAATTCACATAAAAGCCATAAATGAAAATGGTGATTTTTACGGAGTTAAAGCAATATCACCAGATGGACAATTAGACGATGTAAAAGGAATTAAAATTTTTGACAGAACTAAAGAACTTACCATTAGCGGAAACAAAGTGTATGCACATATTAAAGCAATAACACATTAGTTATTGAATTGATTATTTACAAAAAGGGTTAGAAATTAATTTTTCTAATCCTTTTTATATACCTCAACTCCATTTATAAAGGTTGAAATAACTTTTGTATTGGGAATGTCATCTTCTGGGCAACTCATAATATCAGTATCTAAAATCGTGAAATCTGCAAATTTCCCTGCTTCAATACTTCCTTTTTCGTTTTCTTCAAAGTTGGAATATGCTGCCCAAATAGTCATTCCTTTTAAGGTTTCTTCTCTGGTTAAGGCTTCTTCTTTTCTGAAACCATCTTTGGGATAATTATTTAAATCTTTTCTAGCAACCGCAGAATAAAAAGTATGCATCGGGTTTACTTTTTCAATTGGAAAATCGGTTCCTAAAGCAATTATTCCCGACTTTTTCAATAAGGTTTTATAGGCATAAGCTCCTTTTATACGCTCGGCTCCTACTCTATTTTCTGCCCAATACATATCGCTGGTTGCGTGTGTTGGTTGAATGGATGGAAGTATTTTTCCTGAAAAATAATCGAAATCGGAAAGGCTTACAATCTGAGCATGTTCTACTTTCCAACGAGGATCTTTTTTTGTTTTTAATACTTCAGAATACACTCGTAAAATCGAAACGTTGGCTGAATCTCCAATGGCATGAGTGTTCATCTGGAAACCAGCTTTTGCAATTTTTTTTGCTAATTTTTTCATTTCAGTTTCCGTAGTAATCATGGCTCCATAATGATTGGGCTGATCGCTATATTCTTTTTTCATTGCTGCTCCACGAGAACCCAAAGCTCCATCGGCATATACTTTTACCGAACGAACATTTAATCTTTCGGTTTTTACTTTTCCGTAATGTAAATAATAATCTAAATTTTCTTTAGAATTGCTCACCATCGCATACACTCGCAATGACAAATCGCCAGATTGTTGTAAACTATCAATTAATTCGATTATATCTTTGTCTAATCCTGCATCGTTTACTGTGGTAAGTCCCAGTTTTAAACATTTTTGCTCGGCTTCCTTTAAAGCATTTATTTGATATTTTCTTGTTTGCTTCGGAAATGTTTTTCGTACCAAATGCATAGGAGTATCGATTAACAATCCTGTTAATTTGTTGTTTTCTAGCAAAATTTCTCCTCCTTCCATTTTGGTTTCGATAGTAATTTCAGCAATTTCTAAAGCCTTCGTATTTACGATCATTGCGTGACCGTCTATTCTTGTCAATGCCACAGGAATATCTGGAAACAAGGAATCCAACTCTTTTTTAGTAGGAAATTCTTTTTCTTCCCAATCGTTTTGATCCCAACCTCTACCTATGATGTAATCGGTATTTTTTTCTTTCTGAAAAGAAATAACTCTCTGCAAAACCTCATCGAAACTTTTGGTACCGTAAAGTTGAACTTGTTGCATAGATAAACCTAAATTATATAAATGAGCATGGGCATCGATCAAACCAGGAACAATTGTTTTTCCTTTAGCATCAATAATTTTAATGGCTTCATATTTATTTTGGAGTATTTCTGAAGTACCTACTTCAACTATTTTCCCTTTGTTAATTACAAATGCTTCCGCAGTTTCAAAATCTGAATTTACATTATAAACAGTTGCATTCTTTACTAATAAATCTACTTTAGTTTTTTCTGAAGTACAAGAAAACAAAAAGAATAAAATTGAAAGAAATAGAAGTTTTTTCATTTTTGAAAATTAATTTTTAATGGGTAAAAAT
>JALWUJ010000091.1 GCA_027080135.1 Flavobacteriaceae bacterium
TTGCTCTTGTATTGCTTTTACCAATACAGGTATGATATCGCTATAATATACACCCAATCGTTCTGTCGGTTTTTTTATGGGTGCCGAGCCGTCTTCCGGTAATTCGTATTCGAACTCTTTTACTACTTCAGGAAGTATTTTTTGTAATTGTTGAGCAGAAAATCCTAATTTTGCTTTTGAATCTATGCTTTTTTTCCAATTAAATTTTATGGGATTAATTTGCATTATCTCATCTAAACCATAGGGTATAGTTTGTATGTTTTTTTTGTCTCTTATGTCACTGGTTTGTATTGTACCATTTAGAGCATAAACAGAATTCCATCGTAATGATGGGCTCCCTAAATAATAAGAGCTATCTGATACTGGTAATAAACTACCCAAAAAGCCCAACGAATTAGAACCTAAATCGGCTACATACTCAACAGAGCCTAAACCCACAGCACCGCCTCCTGCATCAAGCTCAAAATCTGCTACATAATTAATTGTTACCCCATTAACAACTGTTCCGTCTCCATATAATAATCCTGTATTACTACCAAACCTTATAGCATCTACAGATGCATCTAATAAAAATAAGTTTGGATTGGTATCTCCCTCTATTCTAAAGTCGTAATTTCCACCAATTTCATTAGCAACAACATTACCTGCATTAAATACGGCAGCAAAATCATTTGCATCTCCGGGAGCATTAAAATACCCAGCATAATGAAATCCATTTCCACTAGTTGTAACGGCACTATAAACACCATAATGTGTTCCTGTTCCACTACCTATTAATAAGTTATAACTACCATAATGAATACCCGATCCGTTAGATAAATCCATACTATAAACACCAAAATGTGTTCCTGAACCAGAACCAACTATTGTGTTATAAGAGCCATAAAATGTTCCAGAACCATTATTAACTATTTCTTGACGGGTGCCAATTTGATTGCCATTACCTCCACCAGATAAATAATTATATGAACCAAAATGATCACTTGAGCCATCATTAAGTATAGATTGAATAGTACCGTATTGTGCCCCTATACCATTTCCTGTTAACATGTTATAAGTTCCGTAATGAGAACCTGAACCAACGCCAGATAATTCGTTATACGAACCATAATGTTTATTATTACCAGAATTATCTACAAATTGATAAGAACCATATTGTTCGCCTGTACCCGTGTTACTTAATAAATTATAAGACCCATAATGAGGAGAACTTCCAGAATTGGTTATGGATTGAAAAGAACCATATTGTACACCAGTACCTGTATTGGTTAACAAATTATAGGAACCATAATGAACACCGGAACCACTTCCAGATAACGCATTAAAACTACCATAATGAAAAGCGTCTCCAGTATTGGTTATGGATTGATGACTACCTATTTGGTTTCCGATACCGATACCGGATAACCAATTAGAAGAACCATAATGAGCGGAATTTCCAGAATTGTCTATTAGATGAAAGCTACCATATTGATTTCCGTTGCCTGTACCAGATAATATATCATAAGAACCATAATGAACACCGGAACCACTTCCAGATAAGGTATTAAAAAAGCCATAATGAGGTAAATCACCTGAATTGGTTATAGTTTGATAAACACCATATTGATTACCGTTTCCACTTCCAGATAATTCAGTATATGTACCATAATGATTTCCTCCACCTGCTCCTGTTAAATTGTTATAAGCAGCATAATGAGGTCCGTTTCCGCTGCCGGATAACATATTATACGAACCATAATGCGAACCACTGCCAGAATTATATATATTCTGTACCGATCCATATTGATCTCCGGTACCGGTGCCGGATAACTTATTATAAGAACCGTAATGAATGTTATTTCCGCTATTACTTATGTCTTGATAACTGCCGTATTGAAAACCAACTCCTACACCTCCTAACAAATTATAAGAACCATAATGTAAACCACTTCCTGTACCGGATAATGAGCTATAAGAACCGTAGTGAAAACCATTACCTGAATTAGTTATAGTTTGATAACTACCGTATCTATTTCCGTATGTTGATCCGTTTATTACAGTGTTTACACCTCGCTCTCCCGTGGTTTCTATATCTAAGCTATAGTCTGCCGTAGTTTTTCCAATAGCAACATTGCCTTGTGTATAAATATTATCGTTTATATTGTTTGGAGGGTTCGTGGTACCTACTTCATACCAATCGTCATCACTTATTATGGTGCTAGTGGTTATTAATTTTTCCCATACCGTTCCGTTAAAACTGTAAAATCCCACGCCATCTCCACCCGTAACACTAGAATTAGTGTTGTATATTAACAAGCCTGTGGCTGCGGTATTAACACCATCCAACATCGTATCGCTTACATCGGTTAACGATACACGTGGTATTAACAAACCCTTATCGGTGGCGGTTATGTCCAATTGTGAAGAGACATCCGGGGTGGTGGTTCCTATGCCTACTTGCGAAAATAGTGTGTGTGAAACAAAAATGATCATTAAAAATATTCTTCTTTTTTTGTAGCTAAAAATCATCATAATTTAGAAAGTATTTAATTTGGGTGTGGAAAAATAATAATTTTTTTTTAAAAAATAAAAACCTTAAAATGTTATTTAACAATCAGATAATTAATTAATTTAAAATTGCTTTTAGTTTTTTCTATTTTTAATTTAACTAAAAGTATTTATTCTGAATTAAACATTTTTAAATTACACAAAAATTAGTGATTTTCGTACCTTTGTAGCTCTTCAAAAACAACAAATTATGGACTACAGAATAGAAAAAGATACCTTAGGTGAGGTTAAAGTACCTGCCGACAAACTTTGGGGTGCACAAACCGAGCGTTCACGCAATAATTTTAAAATAGGAGCAGCTGCCTCTATGCCTCTAGAAATAGTATATGGCTTCGCTTACTTAAAAAAAGCAGCAGCCTATAGCAACTGTGAATTGGGGGTTCTTCCGGAAGAAAAAAGAGACCTTATTGCTGCCGTTTGTGACGAAATTTTAGACGGTAAACACGATGATCAATTTCCGTTGGTAATTTGGCAAACGGGAAGTGGTACCCAAAGCAATATGAATTTAAATGAAGTAATTGCAAATCGGGCCCATCAATTAGCAGGAAAAACTATAGGAGAAGGAGAAAAAACCTTAGCTCCAAACGACGATGTAAATAAGTCACAATCATCTAATGATACGTTCCCAACAGGAATGCACATTGCTGCTTATAAAAAACTAATGGAAATAACCATTCCGGGTGTGCAACAGCTTCAAACTTCTTTGGCTAACAAAGCAGAAGAATTTAAAGATGTAGTAAAAATTGGACGTACTCATTTAATGGATGCAACTCCTTTAACTTTAGGACAGGAATTTAGTGGCTATGCCTCACAACTTTCCCACGGAATTAAAGCTCTAAAAAATACCCTTGCTCACCTTTCTGAACTTGCTTTAGGAGGAACCGCAGTAGGTACTGGAATTAATACACCCAAAGGTTATGCAGAAAACGTTGCAGGTTACATTGCAAAATTTACGGGCTATCCTTTTGTAACCGCCGAAAATAAATTTGAAGCATTAGCAGCTCACGATGCAATTGTAGAATCTCACGGAGCTTTAAAACAATTAGCCGTTTCCTTAAATAAAATTGCAAACGATATTCGATTATTAGCTAGCGGACCAAGAAGTGGTATTGGAGAAATTATCATTCCAGCCAACGAACCTGGCTCTTCCATTATGCCTGGAAAAGTTAACCCCACACAAGCGGAAGCATTAACGATGGTTTGTGCTCAAGTAATAGGAAATGATATGGCAATTGCTGTTGGTGGTTTGCAAGGACATTATGAGTTAAATGTTTTTAAACCTTTAATGGCTGCTAACTTTTTACAATCTGCACAATTATTAGGTGATGCTTGCGTATCGTTTGATGTAAATTGTGTGGTTGGTATAAAACCTAATTACGAAGTAATTAAAACTCAACTTAATAATTCGTTAATGTTAGTAACTGCTTTAAATACCAAAATTGGTTATTATAAAGCTGCTGAAATTGCTAATACTGCCCATAAAAACGGAACTACCTTAAAAGAAGAAGCTGTTCGTTTAGGATATTTAACCGAAGAGCAATTTGATGCATGGGTAAAACCAGAAAATATGGTAGGAAATTAATATTTTTATTTGCGTTTTTTAAAGGGTTTGCTTAACAGTAAGCCCTTTTTAAATGTTAAATTTCTCGATAAAATGCATATTTATTAGTTAAAGTGTATTTTTTTTGTATATTGGACTACCCAAAATGATTAAACTTACTTATTATGAAACGACAATTACAGCCCCTGCTATTGTGTTTTTTTATAGTGTTTTTCTCTTTAAATTTGTCCGCAAAAGAGAATAAATTATTACTACAAAGAAATAACTATTTGACTGATTTTGTTAACATTCCTGTTAATTCAGAAAATCATTTAATATCAAATAGCAATTATTTTAAAAACAATTTTCTAAACAACAATTTTTTCAAAAACAATAACCTTTTTCAGTACTATTCAAACTACTCTGTTAATGGTGGTGTTTCTTTGAAAAGAGAATTTTCCTACAAAATTATTGGTAATTACGATACTTCCGTAGGTAATATAACTCCAACTCATATACAAGGCAATTTATTTGGACAAGGTATGTTTTATGGTTTTGCATTAACTGTGGCTCTATTATGTTTAGTTTGTTACTTTCTTTTTGAAGACCAACTCTACCTAATTTTTTCTGCAACAGTAGCGGCTTTAATAGTAGCTTTTTTCTTTGGCGAAGAACTATTTCCTTTAATAGGAATAAATCTCTTTTTTCAGAATAACATTATAATGTCTTCTATCCTACTAGTTACAATAGGTTTGAGTTCATTGTTTGCATCTAAATATTTACTTATTAAGGAACACTATCCCAAATTAAACCATGTTACTATTCCTTTAATGAGTGTTTCAGCTTTACTAATAATAACTAGCTTTTTGTTAGATAATATATTATTTTCAAAAATAGCAAATGCATTACTTTTTGGAACTTTAACACTTTATTTTTTAACTGGAATATTGTTATTCAGTAAAAATAATTATTCAAAATTTTATGTAATAGCCACTTTTATTCCTTTGTTATTCTCTATTGATTATTTTGTGTTAAGTCCCTTCGGAATCGATTTTCTTTTTACCAAAGCATACCATTTAAAAATAGCTACAGTATTTGAATTAATGATTCTTTCTTATGCAATTATGTATCGCTTACAAGCTTTAAAAGAAGAAGGCGAATTAAGACAAACTGAATTAAGAATATTTCTTAAAAGACAAGATATGATGAACAGAACTAAAGTTGAACAATTAATTGAAGATGTATATTTAGAAAATTTAATTATGCATTACGATTTGGATGGACTTGAAATTAAATTACTCCAGTATATTTCTGAAGGAAAAGAAAATCATAAAATAGCTCGAAAGCTTAAAATGACTGAAACTGAAGTAATAGAGCATACCAAAGAATTGTATGTTAAGCTAGAAATAAACGAACACATTCAAGAAGATTATCGAATGGTTGATAGTCAACCCGATTACATTTACAATTAGTAAATTTATTATTACCTAAACTAAACAAAGGATAAGCTTTTTCACTTATCCTTTTTTTATGAAATGTTTTCTGTATTTATAAAAGGCAGCGATACTTAAAAATATTACAAATACAACAAAAACTTTAACAAAAGTAGGTGTTGCTGGAATATTTCCACTAGCATAAGAATGCAGCCCTACCAAGTAAAAATTAACTCCAAAATAGGTCATCATGATAGAAGCATAAGCAACTACTGCAGCAAAATTAAAGCCCCATTTTCCTCTTAATCCAGGCACCAATCTCATATGAACAACAAAAGCATAAATCATAATACTTATCAAAGCCCAAGTTTCTTTTGGATCCCACCCCCAATAACGCCCCCAACTTTCATTTGCCCATTGTCCGCCTAAAAAGTTTCCAATAGATAACATAACCAGACCTACCGTTAAAGCCATTTCAGTAATAATAGTTAACTCTTTAATATTTAGGTTCATTTTATTAAAGTTCTTTTTAGTGGTCAATACCATTAATAATAACGAGGTTAATCCTAAAATCATTCCCAAAGTAAAAGGGCCATAACTGGCTACAATTACTGCCACATGAATCATTAACCAATAACTATCCAAAACAGGAGAAAGAGTTGAAATAGAAGGATCTATCCAATTTTCGTGTGCAACCCATAATATAATAGCTGCTACAAATGCAGTTGATGCAATGGTTAAAGCACTCTTACGTCCTAAAGTTAATCCGAAAAGCACGGTTGCCCAACCTACATAAACAATAGATTCGTAAGCATTACTCCAAGGTGCGTGACCACTAATATACCATCTACTTATAAGTCCAGCAGTTAAGGAGATAAACATGACCCATATCGAGATTTTAAATAACTTTACTATAAAATTAATGGTTTTTGAAGCGTTAAATATTTGAAGAATAATAAACACAAACATCAACATTCCAAACATCGCAAAATACCTATACAATCTATTAAAAATGTCTATTTTATTATAGAGTATTTCTGTGTTTATTTTACTTTCTGAAGGTAGTACCGCAGCTCCATAATCACTTTGTAACTTTTGTATTCCTTTAATCATTAAATCTGCTTGCGAATAATCTCCTGTTGTTCTTGCTTCCTTAAGTTTTTCAAAATAATACGGAAGTATATTTTTAACCACACTGGAATCTTTCTTAAAATCTATTCCTTCTAATTCGGGATAAGAAACCCAACGATTGTTTGGATCGTTTGGAATAGGAAATATTTTAAAAATCCCACCACTTAACGCTTCGTTTAAAAGATAGAAGTTTTCATAAACTTTCATAAAGTCTTTCTGAAACTGATTTTTATTAATTGTTTTTGAAGCTTCTTCAATATAAGGGCCTAATTTATTTCTTCCTTTTTTATCTATTAAATCCATTAAAGCGAAATAACTTGCCGTTTTTTCAACTCCTATAACCTTTTTAATACTATCATTTTTCCAACTTAAAGCCATAATGGGTGCATCCAACCATAACTGTGGAAATTCAATCATAGAAATAAATACCTGGTTAGCATCCAAACCTGCATAGGTATTTTTTCTACTTATTTTCCGAAGCAATTCGCTAGCAAAAGTATTTACTGGTTTCATTCGACCATTATCCTGCAAAACCAAATGAGCAAACTTAGCTGCGTGTTCTTTACTAGCAGCATTTGCAACGATAATTGAATCTAATTTTTCTTTAGATATTTTTGTTCTGTGTGAGTTGGTTTCTTGTGCAATTCCTGAAAAAGAAATCATAAAAACAAGTATCACAGTAAGTGCTGCTTTTTTCTCTTTTACTTTATTAAGCATCTTTCTTAAATCTGAAAAACGAGTATTTTTATCAAACAAAATGGCTAACAAACCTAAGTATAACAAGCCATAACCAATATAAGTAATCCAAGTTCCCCAAAAGTCATGGTTTACTGAGAGAATAGTTCCTTTTTCATCAGGGTCAAATGATGATTGAAAAAACCTATAGCCTTGTTCGTCTAAAATATGATTCATATAAATTTCATAATCGTAAAATTCGGTTTCACTTTTGTTAACTGTTACTTTACTTTTAAAGGCAGAATAATTTTTTTCGGTCCCTGGATATTTATCGGCAATAAAATCGTTTAAAGTAATACTAAAAGGAAGTACATATTCCTTAGAACCATAAGAAACATATACTTTTAAACCTCCTACTTCAGCTAAAACTGGTGCTCTTGTAACTCCTTGTCCTCCTAAAACATCAATTTTTTTTGTTTCTCCTTTGGAAGAAACTTCCAAAACCAAAGCACTCATATTTGTAGGTTTGTCTTTGGGTGCTTTAATAACTCCATATTCTCCTTCAATTATTTGTTCAGGAATTACAAATGCCATTCCTGCAACTTGGTATAACGAACGTAGATTTAGGGGTTGAAGACTATCACTCACCAACATTCCTTTTTCTTGGTCTGCCATTCGCATCCATTGTCCTTCAAAAGGAGAAGTAATAGTGTATTCTCCGTTTTTGTAACTTAAATTTATGGCTCCTTCAGTAGGGTTGTTTAAAGAAATAATTACGTTATGAATATTTAATACATCACCATCACCAATCCAATGATCGTGGCGTTCTCCACCTCCAGCTTCTACAATTTTTAAGTATTTCTTTCCTCCTTCTTTTTTTAATATTCCTTCTTTTGCATTTTTAATAAAATTAATGCACTTTATAGAAACTTCTTGCCCGTTATAATCGGTATTTACTTCAAAATCGTTGTTTAATCTCTCGGATAATCGAAGATGTTTAGGAGCAACGGTTCTTCTTTGTGGTACTCCGTTAATTTTATAATCACCATCGATAAACATTTTTAAATAGGTTTCAGAAGAAAGCATGGTGTTTTCGGTAGCTCCTTCCCGAATGTGCATCATTCCTTCAAAACTTATATATCGTGTTACAAAAGCTCCAAGAATAATTAATATAAAGGATAGGTGCAAGGTTAAGGTTGCCCATTTTTCTTTCCGAAGCAAACGATATTTTGAAATGTTCCCAATAAAATTAATCATAAACAAGCCCATTATAGCTTCGAACCACCAAGAGTTATAAATAAGTTCTCTACTATAAGGTGTTGGCGAAGTATCTGCCGAGGCATCCATAAAAGTTCCCGTTGCCATTGCTGCAGCAAAAACAACAAATAAAATAGAGGTTAATCGAGTGGAAAAAAGTGCTGAAAGTAATTTCTTAAGCATGGATTGTTAATTTTTGCAAATTTAGGTAATAATAAATAGGTAGAAAGACACTAAGTTATTTTTAACAAATGATATTTTACAGCTATTTTTTAGGTCGGCTATTAAATATTTCGATATTCATAAAAGTACTCATATTCCTAGCTCTGTTTTTAGCTAATTGTGCGTTTTCGCCTTCAAATAAGTCATCAATATTTTTAAACCATAAGTTAAGCCAAGTACCAAAATGAAATTCATTAATACTATGGTTATGAAATTTATCAGCACGAACGTGTGCAGCCAAAGGATTTCCTGTATATTTTTTTACGAAAAATAAGTTGGTTTCCCAAAAATCAGTTAGTAGATCCAAGTGTTTGTCCCAATCTTTTATCATCGAATTAAAAATAGGTCCCAAAAGTTCATCTTCTCTTACTTCTGCGTAAAAAGTATGGATTAATTTTGCGATGTCTTCTCTGGATTTTATATCTTGTTTTTGCATTATAAGGGCTGGGTGATTTAAGAAATAAATGGATAAATGACTTAATTTCTTACTATTTTAAACAACAAACAAAAGTATTCATTCTAATCCAAAAACGATTAATAATTAAATAACATTTTGTTTATCTTCGTTCTATGATAAAAATTGTTTTAATAGGTGCAGGAAATGTGGCTTTTCATTTGTGTCAGGCTTTTAAAAATTCTGAAAATACAAAAGTGGTTCAGATTTTCAATCGGACACTTGAAAACATTGCTGTTTTTCCTGAATCTATTGATAAAACAAATTCCTATACCAAATTAAAAGAAGCCGATATTTACATCATTGCAGTTTCAGATGATAGTGTTTCTATGGTTTCTGAAAACTTTCTGTTAAACAATAAACTTGTGGTTCATACTTCGGGAAGTGTTGCTATGAAAACACTTTCAGATAAAAACCGAAAGGGAGTTTTTTATCCGTTGCAGAGTTTTTCAAAAAGTAGAAAGGTTGATTTTTCTGAAATCCCTATTTGTGTGGAAGCTTCCGAAGAAAAGGATTTAGAACTGCTGAAGGTTTTAGGTAAATCTATTTCAGAAAAGGTAGTTGTAATTAATTCCGAAGAACGAAAAAGGCTTCATTTAAGTGCCGTTATCGTTAATAATTTTGTGAATTATCTTTATCAAGTAGGAAGTAATTTGTTGGAGGAAGAAGCTTTATCCTTCGATTTACTAAAACCTTTAATTAAAGAAACGGCTTTAAAAATTGAAAGCCTCCCACCTTTTGAAGCTCAAACAGGTCCCGCAAAAAGAAATGACAAAAAAACAATCGAAAAACATTTACATTTGCTCAAAGATAGTCCATATAAAAAGTTGTACGCAGAAATGACGGAAGCTATTTTACGTGAGTATTCTATTTTAGATAATAACTAATTTCATGAGATTCCATCCCGATAATTTTCGGGATTCGTTGGAATGACAATAAATCATACTATGAATTACAAAGAACGCTTAAACCAGATTACCACACTTATTTTTGATGTGGACGGAGTATTAACCGATGGGACAATAATCGTTACAACTAACGGAGATATGTACCGAAAAATGCACACTAAAGACGGATTTGCATTAAAAACTGCCGTAGATAAAGGCTATAACGTATGCATAATTTCTGGTGGAACCAATGAAGGTGTTCGGATGCGATTGCAAGGTCTTGGGATAAAAGATATTTATTTGGGAGCACACCACAAAACAAAAACGATGAGTACTTATATGGAAGAAAATAATATTCAGCCAGAAAACGTATTGTATATGGGCGATGATATTCCCGATTTATACGTGATGCAAAAAGTAGGATTACCTTGCTGTCCGCAAGATGCTGTACCAGAAATTAAAGAGGTTTCTTCTTATGTTTCACATAAAAAAGGCGGTAAAGGTTGTGTTCGCGACGTAATTGAACAAGTTTTAAAAGTTCAAGAAAAATGGCTAAATGATGATGTTGTGAGTGCTAAATATGATTGAAAGAGAAAAAAGAGGTAAGACAAAAGAAAAAAGACTTGATTTTCGATACATCAAGATTGTCTAATAATTAATAACAAAACTCCATTATTAAATAACAAATTCCAAAATTAAAAATCCAAATTCCAGAAAGCTTCGCGACTTAGCGACTTTGCGAGATTCCAATGAAATATCTAAAACTCATCCGTTACCAAAACCTCCTCATTATCACAATAATGCAGGTACTATTACATTATGGTTTATTTTTACCCCTAGGAGCAGATGTTTTTTTAAGTACAAATCAGTTTATATGGTTAGTAATAGCAACAGTTTTTATTGCCGCAGCAGGAAATATTATTAACGACATTTACGATGTAGAAATAGATAAAGTAAACAAACCCGACAAAATAATGGTTGGAAAATCTATTTCAGAAAAAACGGCTAATTATCTTTTTATTGCTTTTACTGTAATTGGTGTAGGAGTTGGTTTTTATCTTTCCAACCAGATAGAAAAACCAGAATTTTTTGGTTTTTTTATTGTGATATCTGCCCTTTTATATTTGTATGCTTCATTTTTAAAATCTATTTTATTAATAGGAAATATAGCCGTCTCATTTTTAGTGGCTTTTAGTTTAATTATTGTTGGTTTGTTCGATTTATTTCCAGCAATTAATTTTGTTAATCAAGACTATCAATCTTTTGTTTTTAAAATTGTTTTAAACTATGCTTTGTTTGCTTTTTACCTTAATTTAATGCGAGAAATTGTGAAAGACATCGAGGATATAGACGGTGATAAAAAAGGAGAAATTAACACCTTACCCATTGCTATTGGAAGAAAAAGAGCTTCTAACATTGTCTTCGGAATGGGAGTTATATCGCTCTTTATCACTATTTATTACACGTATATTTATTTGTATAATTATACAGCTGCTGTGGTGTATGCACTCCTTTTAATTTTAGCTCCCCTACTCTATTTTTGTGTAAAAATTTGGGATGCAAAATCAAAATCAGATTATCATTTTTTATCCAAATTATTAAAAATTATCATGCTTTTAGGAATGGCTTCCATTTTGTTATTTTCATTTGTTACCATTTTATAACTCACCACTCATAACTTTAAATAATGCTTTCAGAAAAACTAAAAAAATACAACATCATTCTCGCTTCGGGATCCCCCAGAAGGCAACTTTTTTTTAAGGAATTAGATGTGAATTTTACCATTCAATTAAAGGAAATTGAAGAAAGCTATCCCGATACTTTACGAGGAGTTGAAATTACCGATTACCTTTCAAAATTAAAGGCTTCTGCATTTACCAATCTTTCAGAAAACGACTTGCTTATTACAAGCGACACTATTGTTTGGTTTCAAGGAAAAGCTATTGAAAAGCCTAAGGATAAAGAAGATGCTTTTAGAAAGTTAAAATCGTTTAGCGGAAGAATGCACAAAGTTTTTACTTCGGTTACATTTACTAGTAAAAACTTTCAGAAAACCATACACGATACCACCAAAGTTTGGTTTAATGATTTAACCGATGAAGAAATTAACTATTATTTAGACAATTACCAACCCTTTGATAAAGCTGGAAGTTACGGTATTCAAGAATGGTTAGGCTATATTGCTATTAATAAAATTGAAGGTTCTTATTTTAATGTTATGGGATTACCAACGCATTTGGTTTACAAAACGCTAATGGATATTGCTGAAAAATAAATTTTCTTGTTAAAATTTTTCAAAAATACTTTAGCTCTTTTTCTATTTAGGTATATTTGAGGGTTACCTAATAATTTTTCCTTCATGAATAGAATTATTTTTTCAATTGTTGCTATTTTATTTAGTTTTTTAAACCTATCTGCTCAGCAACCCGAAAAACCAACTGCTTCTGAAATATATCACGACTTACAAAAGCTAAACTTTTTAGGTTCGGCAATGTATATAGCTGCGCATCCAGATGATGAAAATCAACGTTTAATTTCTTATTTATCTAACGAAATTCATGCAAGAACAGCTTACCTTTCCATGACCAGAGGAGACGGCGGACAGAATTTAATAGGACCAGAAATTAGAGAATTATTAGGAGTAATTAGAACTCAAGAGTTATTAGCTGCAAGAAGAACCGATGGTGGTCAGCAATTTTTTACTCGTGCAAATGATTTTGGGTATTCCAAGCATCCAGACGAAACCTTAGAAATTTGGAATAAAGAAGAAGTTTTAGGCGATGTGGTTTTAAATATTAGACGATTTCAACCTGACATTATCATCAATCGTTTTGATTATAAAAACCCGGGAAGCACCCACGGACATCATACTTCGTCTGCAATGTTGAGTATGGAAGCATTTGATATGGTTGGCGATGCAACAAAATACCCCGAATCTGCAAAAGATTATGGCACTTGGCAACCCACCCGATTATTTTTTAATACTTCATGGTGGTTTTATGGGTCTCAAGAAAAATTTGATAAAGCCGATAAAAGTAAATTAATAGAAGTTGAAACAGGAAGTTACTACCCAGATTTTGGACTTTCCAACGGTGAAATTGCTGCTTTAAGTAGAAGTAATCACAAATCGCAAGGCTTTGGGAATACAGGAACTAGAGGAAGTCAGACAGAATATTTAGAATTTTTAAAAGGAGAGTTTCCAAAAAACAAAAAAGATTTATTTGATGGCATTAACACCACTTGGTCTAGAATTGAAGGCGGAAACAAAATAGGAACTATTCTTTATAAATTAGAAGAAAACTTCGATTTTAAAGATCCTTCCACGATGATTCCGCAGTTAATGGAAGCCTATCAACTTATCTATAATTTACCGGAAGGACACTGGAAAAACATCAAATTAAAAGAAATAAAAAAGATTATTGCCAACTGTGCAGGTTTATATTTAGAAGCAGTTTCAGACCAACAAAACACAACTCCTAACGAAAATTTTAAAGTAACCATCGAAGCTATTAATAGGTCGAATGCCGAAATTAAAATTAGTTCGGTTACTTCAAAATTTACTTCATTTCCTGCTACATTACAGGCAACACCGCTTTATAAAAACAAAAAATATAATTTAGAAAGCTCTTATAGTTCGTTTAATGAATTAAATTTTAGCACTCCTTATTGGCTAAAGGAAAAAGGAACCGTTGGAATGTACCGAGTAGATGATAAATCGTTAATTGGATTGCCCGAAGTTGAAAATGAGTTTTTGGTAACCTTCTTGTTAACCATAAATGGAGTACCAATTAAATTTGAAAGAAACCTAATTTACAAATACAACGATCCCGTTAAAGGCGAAGTATATCAACCTTTTAGAATACTTCCAGAAGTGACTTCCAGTATTCCAGAAAAAGTAATCATTTTTGAAAATGAAGAAAGCAAAACAATTCCTGTTTTAGTTCGAGCTGGAAAAGATAAATTGAACGGAAATATTCAGTTAATCGCTCCCAAAGGTTGGAAGGTGAATCCAAGTGTTCAAGAATATTCCATCGCTAAAAAAGGAGATAAAATTACGCTTCAATTTACCCTAACTCCTCCTGCCGAGCAAGATGAAGGAACTTTAAAAACATTGATGAAAGTGGGTGAAATATATTATAATGAAGAGTTATTTACCATCGACTACAATCACATTCCTTTGCAACAAGTTTTATTAGAAACCGAAGCGAAAGTAGTACATATAGATCTTCAGAAAAAAGGCGAAAATATTGGTTATATCAAAGGAGCTGGCGATGCCATTCCCGAAAGTTTAGAACAAATAGGATATCGAGTTACCACGATTGCTCCTTCGGAAATTACTTCCGAAAAATTATCGCAATTTGATGCAGTAGTTGTGGGTATTAGAGCCTATAATACCATACCCGAAATGGCTTTTAAACAAGCCGAAATGAAGGCTTATGTTGAAAATGGCGGAACGTTAATACTTCAGTACAACACCAGTCACCGTTTGGTTACTGAAGATTTAGCTCCTTACAAATTGGAATTATCAAGGGATAGAGTTACCGATGAATTTTCAGAAGTAAAATTTCTAGCTCCCAACCACCCAATTTTAAACACACCAAATAAAATAACACAAGCAGATTTTAAGGGTTGGGTGCAGGAAAGAGGTTTGTATTTTCCGAACAAATGGTCAAAAGAATTCACACCCATTTTAGAAATGCACGATAAAAATAACAAGCAAACCAAAGGATCACTATTAATTGCTCAATACGGAAAAGGATATTATATTTATACAGGATTAAGCTTTTTTAGAGAGTTACCAGCGGGAGTTTCGGGAGCTTATCGATTGTTTGCTAATATGTTGTCTATTGGAAAATAAAATCAGTAGGCAGTAATCAGTATGCAGTAAGCAGTACGCCAATTAATCAAAAATCTCATGAGTTTTAAAAACAACCATCAATGAAAAATGAAACCACAAAATTCACTTGGAAACAAAGCTATACTTGGGTGCTTGTGATGAATGCTATTTATATAGCTTTATTTTATTATTTAATGATAAGCTTTACCTAATATGCAATTAATAGATTGGATTGTTCTTGGGGGAACTTTAGCATTTATAGTACTTTATGGAACCTACAAAACTCGAAAAAACAACAATGTAACCGATTACCTAAAAGGGGGAAACTCTTCTAATTGGTGGACTATTGGTTTGAGTGTCATGGCAACACAAGCCAGCGCCATTACTTTTTTATCTACTCCTGGACAAGCATTTCATAGCGGAATGGGCTTTGTACAATTTTACTTTGGATTGCCCATTGCAATGGTAATAATAAGTATGGTATTTATTCCCTTATATCATAAATTAAAAGTATTTACTGCTTATGAATTCTTAGAAGGTCGGTTCGATTTAAAAACTAGAACTCTAACTGCCATTCTCTTTTTAATTCAACGGGGATTAGCAGCTGGAATTACCATTTTTGCTCCTTCAATTATTCTTTCTGCGGTCTTAGGTTGGGATTTAGTTACCCTAAATATTATTATCGGAACATTGGTAATTATCTACACGGTAAGTGGTGGTACAAAAGCTGTTAGTGTTACGCAAAAACAACAAATGGCGGTAATTTTCGCTGGTATGTTTATTACCTTTTTAATAATATTAAATTACCTTCCTTTGGATATTTCGTTTACAAAAGCGTTGGATATTGCTGGAGCTGGAGGAAAACTAAATGTCTTGGATTTTTCTTTTGATTTAAGTAATCGTTATACATTTTGGAGCGGAATTATTGGCGGAACTTTTTTAGCACTCTCCTACTTCGGAACAGATCAAAGCCAGGTGCAACGTTATTTAAGTGGAAAATCGGTACGGGAAAGTCAGATGGGATTAATTATGAACGGCTTACTAAAAGTACCCATGCAGTTTTTTATTTTATTGGTAGGTGTGATGGTTTTTGTGTTTTATCAGTTTAACAAATCGCCTTTAAACTTTAACCCTGCTGCTATTGAAGATGTACGTAATTCGGAATATGCTTCCGATTTTCAACAATTAGAAATCGACAAAAAAGACTTAGATATTTCCATTAAAGCCAAACAATTACAATTTGCTAATTCTGAAGATACTTCAGAAAGAGAAAACCTTTCCAAAGAAATTATTTATTTGAACGGATTGGAGGACGGACTTAGAGAAGAAACCAAAACATTAATTGTTAAAGCGAATCCCGATGCCGAAACCAACGACAAGGATTATGTTTTTATTCATTTTATATTAACCAATCTACCAAGAGGATTAATAGGCTTATTATTGGCAGTGATTTTAAGTGCAGCAATGTCTTCTACGGCATCCGAATTAAATGCATTGGCTTCGACCACTGCAATGGATTTGTACAAACGAAACACGAAAGAACGTGATGACAAACATTATGTAAAAGTTTCTAAATGGTTTACCTTACTTTGGGGTGCAATTGCTATTTCGGTAGCTTGTGTGGCAAATTTATTTGATAACTTAATCAATTTAGTAAATTTTATAGGCTCTGTTTTTTACGGAACTGTTTTAGGTATATTTTTAATTGGTTTTTTTGTAAAATTTGTAAAAGGAAAAGCAATTTTTATAGCTGGTATTTTTACTCAAACTTTAATGATAGGTATATCATTATATTTAATTTATCTTTTAGGAATGGATAAGGTTCCGTTTTTATGGTTAAATTTAATTGGTTGTATTGCTGTGGTGTTATTTGCTATAATTTTACAAGTATCATTTAAAAAAGGTAAAAACTAAAAAAGCTTCAGTTTCCTGAAGCTTTTAATATAAATACAAAGAGAATTTACCTTGCTCCCCATTCTTTTAAAGACTTTCTATTCATAGCTACATAATCATCATTTCCTGCCTTTTCAGCTAATTTTAAAGAAGTTAAAGCAGCATCAACGGCACCTTTCATATCTCCTGATTTTGCATATATTAAAGATTGTTGACGGTAGTACCAAAAAGCAGGCTCATCGTTCATTTCAATTGCTTTATCTATCCAATTTTTTGCTTTTTCAATATCTTTATCTGCATTTAAATAATAAACTGCTGCAGTATAATAATCGTTTGCATTTGGTCCTCCCATAATTCTTTGAATACTCTCTGAAACTTGCTCATCTGTCAAAAACTTAATAGGAATTGCCACATAAACACGTTCCCACATAAAACTTAAATTAGCTGAATCATTTGTAATATCGTCAAACGAGATTGTAAAAGTTTCTATATTTATAGGAAGTGGAAAAATACTAGATTCAACTTTAGCAACAACTTTATTATCATCCCATTTTTCTGGTGTTCCCCAGTTGTTAGAATCACTATAAAAATACACTTCCCAAGATTGTGTTCCTGGCTTTGTATAAATTGCATAAGAACCAGCCTTTAAAGTATTTCCTCCAATAATTACATCTTTAGAGAATGTAATTTTCGTGTTTTCGTTGGCTCCAGTTCTCCATATTTTATTGTAAGGAACCAATTCCCCAAAAATAGTTCTTCCTTTCATAGAAGGTCTAGAATATTCTAAAATAATATCTGTTAACCCTACAGTTTGATTAATTTTTTGAGAAGTACTTGGTCTAGGTGTCTTAATTTGAGAATTTACACTAAAATTTATAACAAGTGCAAATACAAAAAGAATTCTTTTTTTCATGATTTTGTAATTTAATTTGTGTTTTCGTTTTTACAAAGCTAATCAATCATAAATTAACTTATAATTTTTTTTTTAATTATAGGATTATTATTAATAAGTTATTTGTGTCAGCTTAACAA
>JALWUJ010000092.1 GCA_027080135.1 Flavobacteriaceae bacterium
CTTCCGTCAACACAATTTTATACAATTTATCGGAAGGTCTAATTCTAAATTTTAACGGAATAGTTACTGAATCTCCTTTTTTAGCAGTTTCAGAAACTAGATCGTTTACCATCATTTCAGTAAGTTCGAATTCTTCAACTCCCGTGGTGGGTCCTGTAATTAAAACGGTATCTCCAACATTTAAATCGAAGGCTTCAATTTTAAACTCTCCAATTTTGCTTTTCGGAAAGTAATGCATTCCTTTTCCTAAATAGAGTTTCTTTTGTGTTGCTTTACTTCCATCCACATCACTCCATTCCCCTAACTTCTGACCTAAATAATAACCGCTCCAAAAACCACGATTATAAACTTTACTTAGTTCTGTCATCCAATCTTTTACCTTTTCTTTGGTAAATTCTCCTTCATAATAAGCATCAATCGCTTCCCGATAAGTAGCAATTACTTTGGCAACATATTCTGGAGCACGGCCACGACCTTCAATTTTTAAAACTTTAATCCCGGTGTCGATTACTTGATCTAGAAAATCTAAAGTACATAAATCTTTAGGCGACATGATGTATTCGTTGTCCAACTCCATTTCAATACCCGTATCTTGATCGATAACGGTGTATTTTTTTCGGCAATTTTGCTTGCAAGCTCCTCTATTTGCAGAAGAGTTATAGGCGTGTAAACTCATATAACATTTCCCCGAAACCGCCATACATAAGGCTCCGTGACCAAATATTTCAATCTCTACTAAATTACCATTAGGTCCTTTAATTTGTTCAGTTTCAATTTGCTCACAAATCTTTTTTACTTGTCGAAGGCTTAATTCTCTACTCATTACCATGGTATCGGCAAACATAGCATAAAACTTTACCGTTTCAATATTGGTAATGTTGATTTGTGTAGAAATATGAATTTCCATCCCAATTTGGCGAGCATAGGCAATCACCGCTTGATCCATCACAATCACCGCAGTAATGTTTGCTTCTTTAGCAGCATCTAATAAGGTTTTTATAATGGTTAAATCGTGATCGTAGATAATTGTGTTTAAAGTAAGATAGGTACGAACGTTTTTTTCTTCGCAACGTCTTACGATTTCTGGAAGGTCTTCAATCGTAAAATTAATACTCGCACGAGCTCTCATATTTAATTGATCCACTCCAAAATACACAGAATCAGCTCCGTTGGTAATGGCAGATTGTAATGATTCAAAGCTACCTGCTGGTGCCATTAATTCTATTTTTCCAGATTCAGTCATAATTTTCCTTTCCTTTTTTTTGGGGCTGCAAATATAAGAATATGTGTGAGTTAATTCACCGAAATATGACATATATCATATTTTGAGATTGTTTCTTGAATTATTTTTGACCTATAAAAGACTATTTAGTCTTATATTAATTAATTAAAAACTAATCATATGCTATCAAAAAAACAAGCACGTGCTTTTTTTCTCGGAGGTACGGTAGTAACCTTTCTAATTTTTATTGGGCTTACCGTTTATTCTCTTAGCGAAGCACAAGATCAGTCAAATTATGGTGACATTACAGAACAAGTAGTTCGAGGAAAAAACTTATGGGAATCGAACAACTGTATGGGATGTCATACCATATTAGGAGAGGGAGCTTATTATGCTCCAGAATTAACAAAGGTAATCGATCGTAGAGGCGAAGGTTACGTAAAAGCAGTATTAATGACCCCCAACCCTTGGGAACCTAACGGAAGAAAAATGGTTGCTTATGGGTTTACAGAAGACGAAGCAAAAGACCTTATTGCGTTTTTTAACTGGATAGGAAATATAGATCTTAACGGGTTTGACAGAGTTGTTTCACCATTAGCAAAAGACAATAACTAACAAAAAATAGTATTATGAAATATAAATCACAAAAAGTAGCTTATTGGTTTTTTGCCTTATCAATGCTACTATTAGTATTACAAATAACCTATGGATTTATTATGGGATTTGCCCGTATCGGAATGGATGGGTTACATGAGATTATACCTTTTAACACTGCCAGAGCAGTGCACACCAACCTACTAGTAGTTTGGTTACTCTCGGGTTTTATGGGAGCAGCGTATTATATTATTCCCGAAGAAGCTCAAAAAGAACTCGTAAGTGTAAAGTTAGCTTACGTTCAGTTAATTTCTTTAGCTTTAGTAGGAGTTACAGCCATTATTGGATATCATTTTAATTGGTGGGAAGGTCGTAAATTTTTAGAAATTCCTAGACAATTAGATTATTTAGTAGTGGTTAACGTGTTGTTATTTTTAGGTATCATATTAGTAACACTTTTTAAAGGAAAAAGAAGAACAACCACAGCATTAGTGCTTTCTATGGGGCTTCTTTTTGCAGCCTTATTATACTTACCAGGAATGCTTCCGTTTGATAGTCAAGTGATGGATTCGTTTTTTAGATGGTGGGTTGTTCACTTATGGGTAGAAGGTGTTTGGGAATTAATTATGGGAGGTATTCTGTCTTTCCTATTAATTAAACTTACTGGAGTTGATAGAGAAGTTATTGAAAAATGGTTATATGTAATCGTAGGACTTACATTCCTATCTGGAATTTTAGGTACAGGTCACCACTACTACTACATTGGAGTAAATAAAATTTGGATAATTGTAGGTGGAATCTTTTCAGCTTTAGAGCCTTTAGCATTTTTAGCAATGGCATTATTTGCAGTAAATATGTACCGTAAAGGAGAGAAAAAACATCCTAATAAAATTGCTTTATTCTGGACATTAGGCTCTGCAATTGTTTCCTTTATGGGAGCTGGGTTATTGGGTTTTGCACACACATTACCACAAACCAATCTTTATACGCACGGTACTTTAGTTACTGCAATGCACGGTCACCTTGCATTCTGGGGAGCTTATGCAATGATTGTTTTAGCCATCATTAGCTATGCTTTACCAAACCTTACCGGAAGAAAATTATACGATGGTAATAGAGGAAGAGCCGCATTCTGGCTAACAAATATAGGAATGATTGGAATGACTGTAGCCTTTGGTGTTGCTGGAGTAGCACAAGTTTACTTAGAACGTAAAATGAAAATGGAATTTATGCAAGTACAACACGAAATTAGTATCCATTTTGTAGTTCTTATTCTTTGTGCAACATTATTTACACTTGGTGTGATACTTTACATTATCGATTTTATAAAATACGGACAACCAACAGACGAAGCTTTAGAAAGTAATAACCAATAAACCCCAAAATATGAAATAAAAACCAACAGTCGCTTTACCAACCAACCAAAATGACTGTTAATAACCAAAAGTTTTTTAGAGAGATGATTTTAACCTCATCATCTCTCTAAAAATAATGAAACCTTAACTAACTAATAAAACCAAAAAAATGAAAATCTCAAAATTAAACGCACTCGTGATGGGTGTCGTGGTGGCGACCTCAAGCCTATTTGTAAGTTGTAAATCGGATAAAAAAGACGACCCTTACGCTAAAAAAACTCCAATCACAGAAGAAAAAACCGATGGTATCGCAATTACAGATGCCGAAATGGAACAAGGAGCAGCAATATTCTTTGACCGTTGTGCTGGTTGCCACGGCTCAAGTAGAAAGGGAGCAACAGGTCCTCACTTATTACCAGTAAAACCCGAAGGAAGTGACAAACCAGGAACCTTAGAATTTGGTGCAGATGGACTAAAAGCTTTTATATCTAATGGTACAGCTGCCGGAATGCCAGAATGGAAAGGAATCTTAACCGATGATGAAATTGAATTAATGACTCGTTTTTTACAAGTTGATCCTCCAGTAATTCCACCTTACGGTTTAAAAGAAATGACTGCTTCTTGGAAACTTATTATTCCCGTTGCAGACAGACCAACAAAACCTGAACACAAAAGAAATATTAATAATTACTTTGGTGTGATTATGCGTGATGCTGGTAAAGTAGCAATTATTGATGGTGATACTAAAGAAGAATTAGCCGTTTTAAAAACAGGATTTGCTGTACATATTCTTAGAACATCTGCTTCAGGTAGATATATTTATTCTGTAGGTAGAGATGGTAGAATCACGATGATTGATACCTACACAAAAATCCCTACTATTGTTGCCGAAGTAAAAGGTGGTTTTGATGCTCGTTCCGTAGAAGTTTCAAAATATAAAGGTTATGAAGATAAATATTTGGTGTTTGGTGGTTATAGCCCAAGTCATATTGCCATCTTAGATGCACAAACTTTAGAGCCAATTAGTGTTACTCCAACTGCTGGAAATGCTTGTGATGGTGATAAAGAATTTATTGAAGAAGCTCGTGTAGCCTCTATCGTTGCTTCGCATAAAGATCCAGTTTGGATTTGTAATATTAAAGAAAGAGGAATGGTGGATATCGTAGATTATACCGATCCTAAAAAACCGAAAATCACGGAAATCCCTTCAGCTAGATTCTTACACGATGGCGGTTGGGATTCTACAGGACATTATTTTTTAGTAGCAGCAAATGCTAGTAATAAAATTGTTGTAATCGATGTTCCAAATAAAAAACTAGTTAAGATTATTGAAACAGGTATAAAACCGCATCCAGGAAGAGGAACCAATATTAAAAACAAATTAGGAAACCTTTGGGTAACTTCACACTTAGGTGAAAATAAATTATCTTTTATAAAAACCAATCCAGGTGAAGGGCAATGGACCGTTGTTAAAGAAATTAAAGCAACAGGAAACGGTGGTGGAGCATTGTTTGTAAAATCACATCCAAAATCGAAACATTTGTGGGTAGATAGAACCCTAAATCCCGATCCAAAATTAAATTCTACCGTGGATGTTTTTGATACGGAAACGTTAGAACTTGTTGCCAACCTTAAAGCTCCAGAAGGAGTTGACGGAAGAGCCGTTCATT
>JALWUJ010000093.1 GCA_027080135.1 Flavobacteriaceae bacterium
TTAAAAGCCCCTGATTTATACTTTGTCCCTGATTTTCGTTAGAAATTCCAAAGTCGAAATATTTTTTATTTGCGTACTTTTCATTTATTAAAAATTGGACCAAAAAGTCTAAACTTCCCAAACTTTTACCTTCATTATTAGCAGAAATATATTGAATATGCGCTACCATTTCAGTTTCAAAGATGGTAATTCCTGCTAAAAGATTTGTTTCAGAATAAACATTAAACTGCTTTATATTAAATGGAAAATTCGATTTCAATAAAGTGATTTCAGCTAAGGTATGAACAGGTTTGGCTTTGTGTGTTTCTTGTAAATTTGGAATTAAAATTTTATTCCAAAAGCCTTCAAAATTATTCTCTTCTTTTATTATTAAATTATTTTTAATCGCTTTTTTTATTCCTCGTTTTCTATTGGAAGATGTTATTGGCAACTTATTTGAGTTTTCGACAACCGATGTAATATCTCTTCGGGAGTTTTTTGCCTTCACTTTAAACAGTAAATAATCTATCTCGTTGCTTGGTAGTTCATGATAAATACTTGGGACTAATTTTAAGTGTAATTTTTTAATACTTCTTGCTTCTAAAAAAGAAAATACGGATTTCAAGGCTTCTAAAGCGGTTTGAAAACTTGCGTTTTTATGCAAAATTAAGCCTCCAAAACTTAATCCTTGATGAGATATAACCTCATCCTCTACCCTATTTGCAGGTAGCAAAGCAATTAGTTTTTCATCTTTAAATACAAGTAATGAATAATCTTTAAATCTTGATTTATGATATTCCATAAAATCACGATTAAACATAAATGTTCCATTTTTAGATTCTTCTAAAAACAGATTCCAAATTTCTTTTTTATCGCTTGTATATAATTGTATTATAGTAATATCAATGCTTTTTTAAAATTATTTTATTTGTTTTTCAAGGTATGTATGTCTTATTTTCTATAGTAATATAACTATTAATTCTTCGTAAATGTTGTTTTATTTAAATACTACCTCACCATTATCACTAATGACTTTATTTACAGAGTTATAAAGAAAATTATCGATAAGTAAATTATAGCTTGAATCGTCTTCAAGGTTATCTAAATATTCTTTATTTTTTGATAAAACTGAAAACAACACTCTAAATACATTTACATTCGACTGTAAATTATCATCGTATCCATTTTCTTGGTAACCATTCCATTTTATCGCTGCTAAAGTTCCGAAGATAGACCTTAATTGTGCTTCATTTTTAGTTTGAAACATTTCGTTGTAACTCTCTAAACCAACCCAACCTCCGTGATCTGCTAACACTATTATGATGGCGTTTGGATCTTGCTGTTCAATATAACTAATGGTTTCTTTTAGCCAACTATTTACTTCTTTTATTTTCTCGATATATTCTAACCGCTCGCGTTCTTTTCTGTTCTCTTTTTGCCCTGAAAAATGAATATGGTGTGGTAATAATTTTTCAATAAAAAAGAATTTAGGCTTTTCCGTTTGGTCCCGTATTGCTAGTTTTAAATCCTTAAAAACATCTTTTTTAAGATGATTTCCGTCACTAAAAAAAAGTATTTCTTCTTTTCTAATATTGTTATAATCAAAAGAGCTTTCTTTTCTGTTTTGCTGAAAGTAATCGTCCTGAACCACAAAGTAAGTCTTATAGTTATTCCTTTTAAATATTTTTAAAACAGGATTATTAACGTAGATAGCTTCTCTGGCATTAGGCATTTCTAGGGTTGGAAAAAAGGTATTGCCAAACTTATGTTGTTGCATAGAAAACATAGATGCATTTGAAGCTAAACTTGCAGGGTAATTACTTCTAAAATCAGAATAAATAGTAAATTGTTTTTTAGACAACCAAGGAAATAAGTCACTATTAAAATCGTAACTAACGCCTTTCATTTCAGATAAACTAGCATAGCCATCTGGCTGTATCATATAAACATTTGGCTTTTTTACAAAAGTTACTTCTTCAATAGTATCCGGCAATTTCATCCAAGAATTATTGGTAAGGTTTTCTGCAATATGAAGGGTAACTTTTATAAGAGGCAGGATACTCATTAAAGCAATAAGGACTATAATTTTCCGATAATTTTCAGCAATTTTAAAGGATGCTATAACCGAAATAGCTAAAATCCCGAGAAGAAGTTTTTTCTTAATTAATAAAGTAGAAGCATAACTCAACAACACCGAAGTAATAAAAATAATAAGTACAAAGTATATTCTTGTTCTGTGCTTTTTTAGAAATTCAAATTTCTTTATTAGAAGGTTTGTTATTAAAAATAATAGGGTTGAAATTCCGATAAAAAAAGAAACAAAGTATAACAAATGTCCCCAAGAGTTAATGGCAAAAAAGTTATTGGAATAGTAAAAGATAAAAGGATAAAATCCAGAAACAAAACCTAAAAGTAGTGGGTTTTCGGTTTCTGAAATATTGTTCTGCACCCATTTCTTTATTCTTTTTATCATAAAAATTACTTTTTACTATAAAAATACATCACTCGTTTAGTTCCGGCAACCTCTTCTTTTTTAGTAAGAACAAAATATTTACCATAACCAGTTTCAAATTCCTCTTGATTGTAAAAATCGAAATGATTGATAAACTCCCGTTTTCTAACCAAAAGCGATTCCACCCAAGAATCTTCTCTTTTTGGAAATTCTATGATTAAATTTTTAGAAAACTTAGAAAAGAATTCTGCCGATTTTTCAAAAGGTACATTTCCAGAAAGTGTGATATGATGAATCAACGCCAATGCCATTGTTACATCGGGAGCATAGTCTTTTAATCTATTAATCAACGACTTTCTTTCGGTATTATTAAAGCCTATTCCGGGTGCGGGTTGTAAAACATCACACACAAACGGAAGCATATTTTCTTCTTTATTTTCCTGAATTTGCTTCAGATTAAAATCGACTGCATTGCTATCAATATCGGTAACAATAATATGTTTAACAAGGTCTTGAACGGTTCTGGCAAAAGTACCATCATTACCTCCAACATCAATTAATTTTTCAGCATTTAAAGGTTGTACCCAATTGCGAATTAAATCTTTTTTGGTTTTAAAAGCACCTTCGTTATAATTGGTTTTGGTGTAATAGTTTCCCCATTCACTTGATTCCTTTAAAGTTAATTTTGAAATATAATTATAAAGGCTTTCAATAATATTATTCTGTGCTTTTTTTGAAAGCTTCGCTATTTTGGTTTCCGCTTTATAATCTTCACTATGCTTGCTTTCCATCTTGGCTAACAAATGAATGTTTGGATATATTACCGAACTCAGTTTAGTTTTTGAAGGAAGCATAGAAGAAATCATTTTTACTGGAATTCCATCTATGTAAGCCTCCAACATATTAAAAACTTCGGAACCGTGGTATTTTGCTAAAATTAAAGGACCAAAAAAGTGAGTTATAAATTGTTTGTAGGCTCTCCAAGGGGTTCCTTCTTCGTAAAAATCGAAAGAAAGTGTGTCTATAAAAATAGGTTTCCCTTTGTAAAATGTTACATTATAAGCAGAAGCATCTTTTAAAATAAAACCTTTTGATAGTGCGTATTTCTGAATCTTTAAAGTTAATAAAGCTGCTTGTTTATACTGTTCAAACCCCCATTCATACGGGTTTGTAATAAAGGGAATTTTCTCGGGAGTAATTATAATCCTAGCTTCCGAAACCGAAGTTTCTTCATGCGGAATTAATAACTTGTTTTTTATGAGTGTTTTAAAAACTCCGCTTTCTTTTAACTTTTGGTATTGCGGAAAATAAATAGGATTAATTACCCTTCTTAAAGTTTCGTCATCGTGAAACATATAGCCTGAGGGGTCTCGGAATGAAGCTTCGTGTGTGTTATTGATCTTTATCATTGGTTTCGTTGGTATCGTCTTCTTCGTCAACATCAATTGAGTCGTAAGCATCTTCCTCCTTAACCAAACCTAACATTAATTTTAATTTGTGCCAAGCATTTTTAGAAAAAAGCAATACACCTGCTGCTGCTGCAACTACCGCTTGAACAATCATGGCTCCTAATCCTGGGTCGAAATATAAAAAATTCATAGGTCTATTTTGTAGATATTAACTTTAGCAAATTAACTAAAAAACGAGGAGTTTATTTAATTAAAATGAAAATAATATGAAAGTGTTATTTTATTTCCTTTCTAAGAAAGTAAATTAACAATTTAAAATTCAGTAATTCTATAATTTATTACGCTTACGATCCACTTCTTTTAAATAAATTTTTCGCAATCGTAAATGGTTGGGAGTTACCTCCACATATTCGTCTTTCTGAATATATTCCAACGCTTCTTCTAACGAAAATTTGATGGCTGGAACAATCTTCGCTTTATCATCTGCTCCCGAAGAACGTACATTACTCAACTTTTTAGTTTTAGTAATATTAACCACCATATCATCTTGACGCGTGTTTTCTCCAATTACTTGACCTTCGTAAATATCTTCTCCTGGAGATACAAAAAAGCGTCCTCTATCTTGTAATTTATCGATAGAATAAGGGATTGCTTTACCGTTTTCCATAGATACTAAAGATCCGTTTTGTCTTTCTGGAATTCCTCCTTTTAATGGTTGGTATTCAAAGAAACGGTGTGTCATAATTGCTTCACCAGCAGTTGCTGTTAATAGCTGATTTCTAAGACCAATAATTCCTCTTGAAGGGATAATAAAAGTACAAACCATTCGTTCACCTTTGGCTTCCATACTTTGCATTTCGCCTTTTCTAATGGTAACCATATCGATTGCTCTACCACTTACACTTTCGGGTAAATCAATCGTTAACTCTTCTACTGGCTCGCATTTTACACCATCAATTTCTTTGATAATTACTTGTGGTTGACCAATTTGAAGTTCGT
>JALWUJ010000094.1 GCA_027080135.1 Flavobacteriaceae bacterium
AAAAAAAGTTAGTGGGAAATTAAAATCATCTCCTTCATATGGATAATCTTTTTCTACTGCAAAAATATTTCTTGAAAAAAGTGTATTGTTCCAATCAAATAAAACTCCAATGGATTTTAATAAATTATAAGGGTTTGTTTTACTTGTATTGTAGTTTAGATATTCTACTCGGATTTCAGATTCGTTTTCTACAGAAATGATATTATTATTTGAGTCATAATTATACTTTTTATACCTAATATTATTTTGTAAATAACCTGATTTTACTTCTGATACTTTATTATCACAAAACACTAATTCTGTTAGTTTTTGATTTTCATTATCAAAAACTTCAGCTTTATTATTACTCCATTTTATAGTTTTAAATAGTTCATTATTAACAAATTCAGAGACAACCCTTCCTTCTGTATCATACTGAAATTGTGATATATAAATTTCTCCAGGATTGTAAGTTGAAGTATATTTACTAGAGATTACTTTTCCTTCGTCATCAAAAAAATATTCACTTGTACTAAGCCATTCATCATTATGGTCGTACCTAGTTGTTAAAGTTAAATGGGAAGTGTAAAAAGTATAATTAAATGAAACAGATAAATCATTACAAACATTATAGTCATCTTTAATATCATCATTATTGCAATTTGTAAATAGCAATAATAATATTATGAATGTTATTTTATTTTTTATTAAAAACATTTTTTATCTCAATTTCGGAAAATCACTAGGATTTACTTCATTCATCATTTCATATACTTTTTCAAAAACATCTTCTATCTGAGGCTTTGAAAAATAATCTCCATCGGTACCGTAAGCAGGACGATGTGCTTTGGCTGTTAGGGTTTGTGGTTTGCTATCTAAATATTGATATCCGTTTTGGTTGTCGATAATTTTATTTAGAATATACGAAGAAGCTCCACCGGGAACATCTTCATCTATCACCAACAATCGGTTGGTTTTGGCGACACTTTTTACCAAATCTTGGTTAATGTCTAACGGAAGTAAAGTTTGAATATCAATCACTTCAGCATCAATACCCACTTGTTGCAATTCTTTGGCAGCTTCTTCAACCACACGAAGTGTACTTCCGTAGGAAACCAAGGTAATATCATTTCCTTCTTTTACCGTTTCAACAACACCAATTGGCGTTCTAAATTCTCCCAAATTGTTAGGCATTTTTTCTTTTAAACGATAGCCATTTAAACATTCAATTACTAATGCTGGCTCGTCGGTTTCTAATAATGTATTGTAAAAACCAGCAGCTTTGGTCATATTTCTTGGGACCAAAATATACATACCTCTAAGTAAGTGAACAAGTCCGCCCATTTGCGAACCACTGTGCCAAATTCCTTCCAAACGATGTCCACGAGTACGAACAATTAAAGGTGCTTTTTGCATTCCGTTGGTGCGGTAACGAGTGGTTGCTAAATCGTCTGTTAAGGTCTGAATACAATACATTACATAATCTAAATACTGTATTTCGGCAATGGGTCTTAATCCTCGTAATGCCATTCCAATTCCTTGTCCAATGATAGTCGCTTCTCTTATTCCTGTATCGGAAACTCTAAGTTTTCCAAATTTTTCTTGAAGCCCTTCTAAACCTTGATTTACATCACCTATTTTTCCCGAATCTTCTCCGAAAATTAGGGTATTAGGATGTTTTTTGAATAGGGATTCAAAGTTATCCCTAATTACAACTCTTCCATCTACTTCTTCTGAAATGTCTGAATAGGTTGGTGAAATTTCTTTGATTGAAGTTGCTTTATTTGTAGCTTCAGAATACAAATGAGCACTATATTTAGGTTGGATAATTTCGTAAAAATTTTGTATCCAATCTTGAAGTTGTTTCTTTTCTACAGTATTTTCTCCTACTACATAACGCAATGCTTTTCTAGCAGCACCAATAATTTCCTTTCGTATGGGTTCTCTATCTGATGATAGGTTGGTAATTATTTTTTGAATAAATATTTTATTAGCACTAGAGTTGGCAAGGTTGTTTAGTAAAACTAAAAGTTCTTTTTGTTCTTGTTTACGAGGAGCTAAAAATGCTTTCCAAGCTTCTTTTTTACCTTCTCTAACTTCTTTAATTATTTCTTTTTCTATTGAAGATAATTCTTCATCTGTAGCAAAATTATTGGTAATAATCCACTCTCTAAATTTTACATTACAATCGTTTTCTGCTTCCCAAGCAAGACGGTTTTTGTCTTTATAACGTTCGTGAGAACCACTAGTAGAATGTCCTTGTGGTTGTGTTAATTCGTTTACGTGAATTAAAACGGGTACGTGTTCATTTCGAGCTATTGTTGCCGCTTTTTGGTAGGCTTCAATTAAAGCGGGATAATCCCAACCTTTTACACGAATAATTTCAAATCCGTTTTCGGTTTCGCTACGTTGAAAACCTTTTAGTATTTCCGAAATATTTTCTTTTGTGGTTTGGTATTTTGCGTGTACGGATATTCCGTATTCATCATCCCAAACACTTATTACCATAGGTACTTGAAGTACACCTGCGGCGTTAATGGTTTCCCAAAAAAGTCCTTCGCTTGTACTGGCATTACCAATGGTTCCCCAGGCAACTTCGTTTCCGTTGATAGAAAAATTGGTTTTGTTGGTAATTCCAGAAAGGTTTCTATACATTTTTGATGCTTGTGCTAAACCAAGTAAACGGGTCATTTGTCCAGCAGTAGGAGAGATGTCTGAACTACTATTTTTTTGAGTAGTTAAATTTTTCCAGCTACCATCTTCGTTTAAACTATGAGTTGCAAAATGCCCTCCCATTTGGCGTCCTGCACTCATTGGATCGTGATGTATATCTGTATGTGCATACAAACCAGCAAAAAATTGTTGTACACTTAGCTTACCAATTGCCATCATAAAGGTTTGATCTCGGTAATAACCACTACGCCAATCACCATTTTTAAAGGATTTTGCCCAAGCTAATTGAGGCACTTCTTTACCATCTCCAAAAATTCCAAACTTTGCTTTTCCTGTTAAAACTTCACGCCTTCCCAATAGGCTACATTCACGGCTTGTTACAGCAATTTTGTAGTCGTTTAGTATTTCAGCTTTAAAGTCTTCGAAAGTTAATTTGCTATCTGTTTGAGGATTTGTTTGCATAAACTAGTGTGGTTTTAGAACATGCAAAAGTAGTGAATATTGAAATTTTATGCAATGCTTATTTAAGTGTGTATTTGCTGTTCATTTAAAAAAAAGGGGAATATTTGTTCAGTTATTATAAATAAATTAAAAAATGAATAAAATAAATAGCAAACAGTTAAAAATAGATGTGATTTTTAAAGGATAATTTTTTACAAACTAGGAATATATAGAATAACTAGCTTTAAATTACTTCTTTTTTACTGCTTTAAGCCCTTCAATAATTATTAGTCTTAACAATAATATATAAGGGAATCCGTGAAATAGTAAATCTAACCAATCCATAAGTTTCATACCAACTGCTCCACCAAGAACCCATCTAACTTTTCCTAAAATGTGTGGTTCGGGAAAAAAGGGAGCCAATCCTAAAGTTAAACATAATAAAATTACAGTTCGCCATTGATTAAATATTTCCATAGTTATTTTTTATTTTTAATTAATACCATTTTCTTGAAAACAAACCAAACAAAGTATGTACGTCTATAGTGATAATAAAACGTATTTTTTCTTCATAATTGGCTTGTCCCATTTCCCATCCTAAATTAGAATAAACGGGAAAAAATACTTCAAAATAATCTTCGACTAAACTAAGTCTAAGTCCGCTATCATACAAGGTTTTGGTTCCAAGATTTTTATTATTAACAAAACCTACATCTCCATAAACTTGAATCCATCTCCAAATATTAGTACTCACATTCAAAGTTGTCATCCATGTGTTTGAAAATGCGGGTGCTAATTTAGATTTAAAACCACCTTCAGCTACAATTATTTGTTGACTAAAAAAACCAGTATCATCGCTTCTTCCGTAGTAGTTATAATCGAAAAGATAATCTGTGGGACGATCTAAAGCAAAACTAAAAAAGTCATCATTTACATCGGTTTTGTTTTTTAAGAAAGCTCCTGCAAAAATCCGAATGTCTATTTGTCTATTATTATTGAAAAGTTTTCGGTATTGTAAAGTGGTAGATATTTTACTAAAGTCTGAAGAAATTTGATAATCTACCACTGCTCGATAATGGTTAATTAAGTTAGGGTTAAAAAATACATAGCTAACATCAAACACACTGTAATTAGGAGATTCTAATGGTTTGTTAGGATTAATGTCTCTATCTACTGTAACATTTCTAACATTTATAAAATGCCTTTTATTACTTCTAAGGTCTTTACTGTTTCTAAAACCAATAATAGCATGGGGACTAAATCGTTTATAAAATAAGTCTTTATCGTAGGAAAAATAATTTCCTGAAACTCCAAATTGATAGAAATAAAGACTACCAAATTCGGGCATTTTTCTAAATTTTAACGAAGCACTTCCCACAATAGTTTTAGACTTAAAAGCATATAAAGGTTCTAATTTGTATTGAAAGTTTTTTCGAAGTATGGTTTTGTTGTATAATTTAGGACCTAACGCCAAACCGTCATATACATTATAACTATATTCGGGCATTAAAAATATTTGATTGTATTTTGGATCTTCAACATCTTTAAATACTCTAATTTGAAGGGGTTTGTTTAAAAAACCTTTAATTTTTCGGTAATTATTTCGTTCGTTATATTCGGGTATAATACTTTCATAATTTATTGCTATTTGCCGAATATCTTTTGAAGGAATTTTAACAGTGACTGAAGAATCTATAGGTTCTAACCATTTTTTATAAAGTACCTTTTTTTTATTAATTCCGTAAATAGAAACGGGTAACAAATTGTTTCGTTTATTTAAAACAGTAACTTGTACTGAATCTCCTTGTTTTTTAACCTTTCTAAGGGCAAATTCTATGGTATTTCTGTTGTCTATAAAATCTTTAAAAAACCAATCTACCGGTTTTTGAGTATTATTTTCTAAGTAATTTTTAAATTGAAAAGTTTTAACTGGTTTTAATTTATTTTCAGTATAAAATTGTTTGATGCTTTTTGAAACAGCATCTTTTTCTAGATAATCTGAAAGATAAGATAATCCTTTTCCACCGTAATAATCACTGGCAATATTTTCATTAAACTTTAAAAGAGAATCTCTTGGTGTGGTTAGTTTTTGATGAAGGTTATTTCGAGCCATATTCAGATATAAAAAAGAATATTGGTCGTTTATTTTTAATTCGGAAGCATGAAAAAGACGTACTAACCACAAATTGCTTAGATTACCCAGTAGCTTCATGTCTGGATAGTAAGTATTTACATATTCCATCATTAAATACACCTGAAATGCTCCAATTAACCAAGAATCTTCACGGGGATTTACCACTAATGTATTTTCTAAATAGGTTCTACTTATAATTTTTAACATTTCAATTTCATACTCAAATCCATTTGGAAAAGGGCTAATAAATTCAGGTAATAAATTAAGACCATAAACAGGATTTCGTTTGTAGTCTATTTCACTAATCATCATTTTATCGAAAGGGTAATCACCTAATTTTTTATCTAAAAACTGAACTATTCGGTCGTCAATAAGGGCTTTAATTGGAGGAGTTACTTTTTTGTGAGTATGGTTAGATATTATGGCAACGTTATCGGTTTGTACAGTAGTAAAGTCTGATGCTTTGAGCAAATGTAATTTTACCTGCATTCTGTCTTTTCCTGATAGATGAAAATTTCTGTAATTACCTTCAAAAGAATCGGAGATTACATCTAAATCTGAAACGATTGTAAAATAATTTGGTACTTGAAAATAAATATCAAAATTAGAAGGAGCTAGGTATAAATCGTTTAAATCTTTATTGCTATATGCGTGCCACTTGCCATCAAAAACAGCAGGAGATAAATACCAATATCGAATTTTAAAATCACCACTTTTTGTTATTCCATAGCGTGTAAATTTATCGTCCGGAAGAACTACATTATAATGTATTTTTAATATGTATTCTTCTTTGGGCAAAAGTGTTTTGTCTAATTGTATTTTAACAATATCAACTTCGTTACCCCGTTTCCAATTTAGTGAATCACCATTTTTATTTTGAATACTAAATATGTTGGTGCGACCTCTATTTTTGTTTTTTTCGAAATGAAAAGAAGCTTGATAATTTTCGGAAAAACGTTTGCCTAAAGGAGTTGTTTTACTTGAAAAACTATTAGCCCAATCGTTTAAATATATTTCGTTTAATGGATTATTAGATTGATTTTTATAAACAATTTCTTGATAAATAGTAATGGTTTTTAACTCGGGTTCTAAACCTGCATTAATGGTTATTTGATGTTGTGAAAAACCTATAAAAAAAACAAGTAGGTTGACTGTTAATATGAAATGTTTTAGCTTCAATTATCTCTTTAAAAATTTATAAACAGGACTGTTGGGCACCGATGTTTTTATATAAAACAAGCCACTTTGTAAAAACGATACATCGATGTGATTATTTTTATTTCCTTTAGAAGAATATTGAAGTATTTTTTGTCCTAAGGAATTATATATTGAAAAAGAAACTTCATCAGAATAAGCTTCAGAAACTCGAATATTTAAATAATTGCTAACAAGAGTTTTTTCAATTGAAATTATTTTGGAAACTTCAAAATCTTCAGTACTTAAAACAAACTCTTTATTGGTTTCTAATTGCATAATTATAGGAAGGTGATCGCTCATACTAAATAAGTTATTTCTGAGTGTTTGACTAAATTCACCAATACAAGTTTCATCGCTAATATCCATATTGTAGCAATTTCCATTATTTCCAAAAGATTTATAACTATCGTTAATGTATTTCAATTTAGGATTACTCATCATATTTTCAGAAATGGTAATAAAGTCGAAACGATCATCCAAACCGCCACCAGCACCAGCACCAAAAGGTCCCGAGTCTATGCGTGTACTTTGAGTGTGAATTGCTTGAAAAGTATCGTTGTTATGCCAAGAGCCTGGAGTGTCTATAGGATCTTTCATGACAATAGCGTTTGTAGGGTCTAATAATTCTTCGTAAGCAGGTTCGGTTGCTGTATATAAATTAAAATCTCCTGAAAATATTACAAAAGAATTAGGATTTATATTTTCTAAATTGTCTGTAAATTTTGTTACCATTTCTAGTCTAAGTTGTTTGTTATCTGTTCCTTGACTAGATTTTAAATGTGTAACATATACGTAAATAAAAACTGGATCTACTCCTTGATCTATTGTGTTTAATTTTAAAACATATTTATTTATATCTCTTACTGGAGTAGTAATTACTTCTGAATTTTCTAAACTAAATTTATTAGTTTTAAAAAATACTATTTGTTGTAAATCAGAACCACTAGACTGATTATCTATAAATTCGGCTCTTGAATAGGTTGTTGATTCGCTATTTAACGTAGTGTTTAAAATTAAGTCGGCACCTTCTTCACTTTGTAATTCGCAAACCATAAAAATATCTGGATGAAATTCTGATAAAATGTTTTTTAAAATTTCGGCTCTACCACCAGGGGAGGCTTCAGGAAATTCTAATAAATTATAAAACATGGTATTTATGGTTTCTTGTGCAGATATTGTGTAACTAAACAAAATAAAAGCAATATATAAAATGCTTTTCATAATTAAAAAGGGGAGTTAAGAATGTTTTAAAAGTTAGGACTAAGGTTGTATTTTTTATAGAAATTATCGAGTATTGTTAATACTTCGTCTTCGGTATCTACTAAATCTACCAGGTGTAAATCGTCTGGACTTATATTATGATATTTTTGTAATAAAGTGTTTTTGATCCAATCCACAAGACCACTCCAGAAATCGGTACCTACTAATATTATTGGGAATTTTCCAATTTTTTTAGTTTGAATTAATGTTAAAGCTTCAAAAAATTCATCTAAAGTTCCAAATCCACCTGGCATTACTACAAATCCTTGAGAATATTTTACAAACATTACTTTCCTAACAAAAAAGTAGTCAAAATCGATACTTTTATCGCTGTCTATATACGGATTGTCGTGTTGTTCAAAAGGAAGTACAATGTTAAGTCCTACAGAAGTACCTCCAGCATTATGAGCTCCTTTATTTCCAGCTTCCATAATCCCTGGACCACCACCAGTAATTACTCCATACCCGTGATCGGCAAGTTTACTCGCAATATTTTCGGCAAGTTGGTAATATTTATCATCGGGTTTTGTTCTTGCAGAACCAAAGATAGATACACAGGGACCAATTCGGCTTAATTTTTCATAGCCACCTACAAACTCTCCCATAATTTTAAAAATTGCCCAAGAGTCGTTTGTTTTTACTTCGTTCCAATTTTTCGGATTTCTTTCTTTTTTCATATGTATTTCCCGAGAAAGCGGGAGTCTTGTATTTTAGTAAATCTTTATTTGTCAATATTTTTTTTAGAAAATCTAAAAAAAAGTGCAAGCTAATGTAATTCTTTTTTAAGGAATTTTGCTGTATGACTTTTCTTGATTTTTATTATTTCTTCGGGGGTTCCTTTTGCTATTATTTTTCCTCCTCCTTTTCCTCCCTCTGGACCTATATCAATAATATAATCTACTGTTTTAATTACATCGAGATTGTGCTCAATAATTAAAACTGTATTTCCCTTGTCTACCAGTTTATTTAACACTTCTAATAATACTCTAATGTCTTCAAAATGTAATCCTGTGGTAGGTTCGTCTAAAATATAAAAGGTGTTTCCAGTATCTCTTTTTGAAAGTTCAGTTGCTAATTTAATACGTTGTGCTTCTCCTCCGGAAAGTGTAGTAGATTGTTGTCCAAGCGTAATATAACCCAAACCAACATCTTCGATAGTTTTTAATTTTCGGTAGATTTTTGGAATGTGTTCAAACATTTTACAAGCATCTTCAATAGTCATTGCTAAGACATCGTAAATAGACTTTCCTTTGTATTTTATTTCTAAGGTTTCACGGTTAAAACGCTTTCCTTGGCAGGTTTCACATTCTACATAAACGTCGGGTAAAAAATTCATTTCAATCACTCGTAAACCTCCGCCTTTGCAAGTTTCACAACGTCCTCCTGTTACGTTAAAACTGAAACGTCCTGGTTTGTAGCCACGAATCATTGCTTCTGGAACTTTTGAAAATAAGCTTCTTATTTCTGAAAAAACACCTGTATAAGTTGCAGGGTTGGAACGTGGGGTTCTTCCTATTGGGGATTGGTTGATGTCTATAACCTTATCTATGTTTTTGAGGCCTTCAATTTTTTTATAAGGCATTGGCTTTTTAACACCATTGAAGAAATGTGCGTTTAAAATAGGATAGAGAGTTTCGTTGATTAATGTAGATTTTCCACTTCCTGAAACCCCCGTTATACCAATCATTTTTCCTAAAGGTATTTCAACAGAAACATTTTTTAAATTATGTCCGGTAGCTCCAGTGAGTTTAAGGGTTTTTCCATTTCCTTTTCTTCTTTTCTTCGGAATGGAAATCTCTTTGGTACCGTTTAAATAATCTGCTGTTAAGGTGTGATGCTTTAAAATTTCTTTGGGTGTACCAATAGAATCTATCTCACCTCCGTGTTTCCCTGCTGCCGGACCAATGTCGATCACATAGTCGGCAGATTCTATCATTTCTTTGTCATGTTCAACTACAATGACGGAATTTCCGATATCTCTAAGTTTTATTAAAGATTGAATTAATTTTTCATTGTCTCGCTGATGTAAACCAATACTGGGTTCATCTAAAATGTAAAGTACTCCTACTAATTGAGAGCCAATTTGTGTAGCTAATCTTATGCGTTGAGCTTCTCCACCAGATAATGATTTTGAACTTCGGTTAAGCGATAAATAAGTTAATCCTACATCGATTAAAAATTGCAAACGTGCTTTAACTTCTTTGAGTATTTCTTCAGCAATTTTAAACTGATTTTTTGAAAGTCTTTTGTCTAAATCTTTAAACCATTTTGCTAATTCAACAATATCCATCTGTGCTAAATCGGCAATACTTTTTTCGTTTACTTTAAAGTATAATGATTCTTTTCTAAGTCTTGAGCCTTGGCACTCTGAGCAATCCACGTGATCCATAAAATCTTTTGCCCATCGTTTTAGGGATTTTGATTCATTGTCTTCAAAAGTGTTTTTAAGAAAGGTAGCAACTCCTTCAAAATCAATTTTATAGCTTCGGGTAATTCCTAAGGTTTTTGATTCTACTTCAAATTTATCATTACTTCCATAGAAAATTACGTCCACAGCTTCCTTCGGAATTTTATAAAACGGATCACTCAATTTAAAATTATAGCGTTGAGCAATTAATTCCAACTGCTTGAAAACCCAATTCTGTTTTTGCGAACCTTGTGGTGCCAATGCTCCTTGATTAATGGAAAGATTTTTGTTGGGAACAATTTTATCTAAATTTACTTCGTATAATTTCCCTAATCCTTTGCATTTTTGGCACATTCCTTTAGGTGAATTGAAGGAAAAATTATTAGGTTCTGGATTGGGATATGAAACTCCACTCGAAGGACACATTAATGACCGACTAAAAAAGCGGGTTTTATTGGTTTCATTATCCAAAACCATTAAAACATCTTCGCCGTGATACATTGCTGTGATAATAGTTTCGGTTAATCGTTTGTTCTTGATTACTTCGGAAGTGATTTTAAGTCGATCTATCACAATCTCGATATCGTGATTTTTGTAACGATCTAATTTCATTCCGTTAACAATATCCTTTACTTCACCATCTATTCTTACTTTTAAAAATCCTTGTTTTGCAATTTGTTGAAACAATTCTCGATAATGACCTTTTCTAGAACGAACTACGGGTGCTAAAATCGAGACTTTTTTATGGTTAAAATCTTTCAGAATTAATTCTTGAATTTGCTCATCGCTGTAACTCACCATTTTTTCGCCTGTGTTGTAACTGTAGGCATCACTTGCTCTAGCAAAAAGTAAACGGAGGAAATCGTAAATTTCGGTAATGGTTCCAACGGTAGAACGTGGACTCTTGCTAGTGGTTTTTTGTTCGATGGCAATTACGGGAGAAAGTCCTTCAATTTTATCGACATCGGGACGTTCTAATCCACCTAAAAACTGACGTGCATAAGCCGAAAAAGTTTCGATATAACGGCGTTGCCCTTCGGCATAAATAGTATCGAAGGCTAAGGATGATTTTCCACTTCCTGAAAGTCCAGTAATAACAACTAATTGCTCTCTTGGAATGGTTACGTCTATGTTCTTTAAATTATGAACCCTTGCTCCATAAACTTCAATAAAACCCTCATTTTTTACCATAGTTTGCAAAGGTAATTAATATTTTTCTCGCGAAGCAACAAGGGTTATTTAATAATTTGAATTTGTGTGATAGAACAATGTTTGAACCTCTAGATATACTAAATATTTGTCTGTAAATTTACTAAGTATATGACAAAAACTATTTTAAGTTTTTAGATAAACTTTATCGACTTTTTGAAAATAATTTTCTGTTTTAAATTTTAAATATCCGTTTTCTTGTTGAATTCGAGTAATAAGTGTGTTTCGTCCTGAAGCATGGCTTTTTTATCATATGTTGGCAACTAATTAAAAAAAAATATGATGATATTTTTTAATTCTTACGATGTATCGATATAAACCAATAAATCTAATGCACTATTATGAAAACAACAAACAAAATTAAAGAATTAATTAAAGTAATATTTTTTATAAACCTGCTTGTACTCGTTCAATCTGTACAATCACAAACTTGGAATCAAGTGGGGAATAATATAGACGGAGAAGCGGCTTATGATAATTCAGGGGTATCTATTAGTATGTCGGGTGCAAATACCATTGCTATTGGGGCAACAGGAAATGATGGTGCAAATGGTTTAGATTCAGGACAAGTTCGTGTTTATGAGTTAAGTGGTGGCACTTGGACACAAAAAGGTGCGGATATCGACGGAGAAGTAGAGGGAGATTTTTTTGGTGAATCTATAAGTATGCCAAATAGTATTACTCTTGCAGCATCTTCAATTAATAGTGATGTTAATGGATCGGATTCCGGATATGTGCGCGTTTTTGAATGGAACGGAAACAATTGGATACAAAGAGGACAGAATATTTATGGAGACTCGGATGGGTTCTTACTAGGTTTATATTTAAGTATGCCCAATATAAATACTTTAGCAATTGGAATGGCTGGAGGTTCTGCTTTTAAAGGTTTGGTACGGGTATATCAGTGGGACGGTATTAATTGGATACAAAAAGGACCAGAAATTGAAGGAGAAGCAAATGGAGACCGATCTTATGTTGTAAGTATGCCTGATGAAAATACCGTTGCAGTTGGTGCGAGCTTTAGGGATGCAAACGGAGTAGATTCGGGTTATGTTCGAATTTTTGAATGGAACGGGAACAATTGGACACAAAAAGGACAAAGTATTACAGGTGAAGCTGCTTCCGATTTTTCGGGAGGAGCTATTAGTATGCCAGATACAAATACCATAGCCGTTGGTGCAGTAGGAAATGATGGTACAACCGGTGTGGACTCAGGGCATGCTCGAGTTTTTGAATGGAACGGGAGCAACTGGATACAAAAGGGTCTGGATATAGACGGAGAGGATGCTTTTGATGAGTCAGGAGTAGCTGTAAGTATGCCGGATGTTAATACAGTAGCAATTGGAGCTATTGGTATTTTTAGTAATAATAATAAACCAGGGCAAGTACGTGTATACGAATGGAACGGTAGTAACTGGATACAAAAAGGACAGGATATTGACGGAGAAACCGATAATAGTAATTTTGGTACATCTGTAAGCATGCCGGATAGCAATACCTTATCTGTGGGTGCTAAATTTGATAATACGAATAACGGACAAGGTTCTGGAAGCGTAAAAGTTTTCTCTATTGAAAATCTAGGGGTTAATGATAGTAATTTTGATTACCCAATAACACTTTACCCAAATCCAGCTTACCAAGAAGCAACTATAAATTTGGGAACATTTTACGAAATCATCTCGTTAACGTTAACTAATGCATTGGGACAAACCATTGTTCAAAAACAATACACAAATACCGATTCTATTTCGCTGAAACTTAATCAAGAAGAAGGAATTTATTTTGTAACTATTAGTACAGAATCGAAACAGAAAACTTTAAAATTAATAGTAAGTAAAAACTAATGTTTTGAACTTTTGCACTTCATACGAAAGTGTTTAACTTGAAGAAAATGAATAGTTTAGTGTCAGGAAAATTTAATATTAAAGTAACTATGAATTAATTTCGTTAGAAAGAAATTGATAAAACGTTGTAGAAAGATAAAAGATAATACTAACTATTGCTGAAAAACTTATTATTAATAGTATAATTGGTAAATTGAAAAGAAGAAAACCAAGAGGTGTTAAAACTCCAAAAATTATAAGAAACAAAAAGATTCCATATAAATATTTTAATAATAAAGGCATTTCGGTATTAACATCTTCTTGAAGCTGAAAAAGTTTGGGAATAATGTCGTTAGACATATAGTCTCCAAGTTTTGACAAAAATACTTCGTTAAAAGAAGAATCTTCAAAAACTTCTGGATCTATTGAATTTGCTAATGACATAATTTTATCTTGATGTCTTTCAAAAACAGCATCAATATCTAGGGCTTCTTTATAAATTCCGAATTTATAACCAAAATAATACAATAGTCCCGAACCACATTTATGCTCTAACCATTTTTCAATTATAGCCTTATCATAAATTTTCGGAAACTGAATGTTTTTAGAAAGTTTACGTTCTTTGGGTTTGGTCATTAACAAGGATTTTAGCTCTAGGTATAAATTTTCAGTATCTCCATAATGATGATTTTCTTGAAGGAATTCAATAGCTAATTTTGATTTTCCTTTATAAAACTCTTTTACTTCAAAGAAATTAAGCCCTTCATATTCATCATCTATGTAATCTTTTAATCCTGGTAACCACATTTTAGATTGTAATAACAGTCCTATAATCTCTCTAAAATTGTGCATTTTCTGAGTGATTTTACTCAAACTATCAATAACAATAACCCTGTTATTCTTTAAACCCAATGCAGAGAACGCCAAATAAACCATAATAATGGCTGCCAAAAACCCACTAATACTTATAAAAATTGTGGAAATTTGAGTAAGAGTGTTTACAAAATCTGGATTATAATTTATTTTTTGCCAAAGAAGAATAATAAGGGTAATACAAAGAAGCCCACTAAACACAAGCGGTATCAAGGCAAACAAATCCCTTAAGAATGATTTCTTCTTCATAAGTATTTCATAAATTAAAGTTGGGGATATTTATTTTTGAACTTTAATTTCTCTATTTTGAAATTTTAGTTTGGGATACCAAAAATAAAGGTTTTTCATTTGATTTGTAGTAAAAATACTACAATTCGTTGAAAAGCAAGTATTTGTCGTTAAAGTGCAATGTAAGAAATAATTATAGGCTAAGTTTAGGCAGAGTTTTAAATTTTGTTTATTTTAATTAATAACCTACTGCTGTATCATCACCTCGTCTGTCAGCTCCACCTTCTAATTTTCCATTGGTTAACACCCGAATACCATCTACTTTTCCAATAATAGTAGAATTTTTTTCTAAAATATGATAGCCTTTTTCTTCTAAATATTGGAGTGAATCTTTTGGAAACGAATTAGGTTCAAAACGAATTACATCGGGCATCCATTGATGATGAAATCTTGGAGCATCTACTGCTTGTTGCATATCCATTTCAAATTCATAAACATTTAAAATAGTTTGTAAAACTGAAGTGATAATGGTGGAACCTCCAGGAGTTCCAACGGTCATCCAAAATTTTCCGTCTTTTTCAACAAGAGTAGGTGTCATAGAGCTCAACATTCTTTTTTGAGGAGCAATAGAATTTGCTTCACCACCAACAAGGCCATAAATATTAGGTTCGCCAGGTTTTGCACTAAAATCGTCCATTTCATTATTCAGAAAAAAACCAAGTTCTTTGGAGTATAGTTTAGAACCATAAGCACCATTTAAAGTGGTCGTAACCGCAATGGCATTTCCGAATTTATCAACAATAGAGTAGTGTGTAGTTTCAGTACTTTCATATCCTGGAATTACTCCATAACTCAAACTGTCTGAAGGAGTAGCTTTATCAAAAGAAAAACTTTTCATTCTTTCTTTTAAATAGGCATCACTAATCAATGTTTCTGAAGGGATATCCACAAAGTCTGGGTCACCCAAATAATAACTTCTATCTGCATAAGCACGACGTTCAGCTTCCGTAATTACCTGAATGGTTTTTATGCTATTATGACCGTAATTTTTAATAGGATAAGGTTCAATAAATTTTAAAATCTGTGCCAAGCAAATTCCACCACTTGAAGGAGGTGACATAGAAATAACTTTCAAGTTTTTGTAGTTAAAAACAATAGGTTCACGCCATTCTGCCTCATAAGCATTTAAATCCTCCATGGTAATTATACCATTTTTAGATTGGATAAAATCTACTAATTTCCGACCTGTTTCTCCATTGTAAAATTCGGATCGACCGTTTTCAGAAAGACGTTTCAAGGTATTGGCTAAAGCTATGTTTCTAATAGTATCTCCTTCTTTATAGCTTTTTGTATAAAGTGAATTTTCACCGTTTGTTTTTAAGAATATTTCTTTAAAATGAGCAATTCTGTTGGCTTGTTTATTGGTAACAATATATCCTTTTTCGGCCAAAGCGATAACTGGAGCTAAAATCTCTTCTATTGGAAGTGATCCTAATTTTTCGTGTACTGCAAAAATACCAGCAATGGTTCCAGGTACACCCACTGCCAAAGAACCTGTTTTGCTTTTTTCTGAAATAAAATTGCCATTTTCATCCAAATACATATCTCTATAAGCTGCCATAGGTGCTTTTTCGCGATAATCCAAAGCACCAATTTCTCCGTATTGAGTACGATACACCATAAAGCCTCCACCAGCAAGATTTCCTGCTACTGGAAACGATACTGCCAAAGCCAATTCGGTAGCAACCATAGCGTCAAAGGCATTTCCGCCTTTTTTTAATATTAGAATCCCAATTTTTGAAGCTTCTTCTCTAGCCGAAACCACCATGGCAGAATCGACAATAGTGCTTTTTTTGGCAACTTCTTTTACTTCCGTTTTTGTAGGGGTATTTTTAACATCTTGTTTTTTTACTTCTTGTTTGCAAGAAATAATAAAAAGGGTAATTAATAGGAATAGTAATTTTTTCATAAGTCTTTTAATTCAATAATTTTATTTTCAGAAAACGCCTCTAATTCAACAAAAAAGGAAGTAAATTCATTTTCAAATTCGGTGTAATATTTTTCTAATTCAATGATGGCAAAATTCATTTTTGATACATTTTTTGTTTTGCGATTCATTTGGACTAATATCTTACTAATTCCCGAAATAGTAGCATAACTTTTTAACCAATTATCTGAAATCATATATGGCATCATTTGTTGAATTCTGGGAGGTAAAATTTCAAAGTTTTTCCGAAGTATATCATAAAAATTTTGTACATAAATTTCCAGAGGTAATGGGTGATAATTATTCCAGTTTTTTGCTAAAAAATGATCGTATAAAATATCAACGATTACACCACTATAATGTCCGTAACTTTTATGTAATCTTGCAGTGCTTTTTCTAACGGTTGGATGTTGGTCTGTAAAGTAATCAATCCCTCTGTGTAAAAGGATTCCTTTCTGAATTTCAATAGGATATTTTGTGTATTTTTTTCCTTTAATTCCGTCTGCAATAAAGTTACCAATAGTAATATCTTCGTTGTCGCCAGAAAGATAAATGTGTGCTAGAAAGTTCATTTATAATTTTTCATTTCGGCTCCGCTCAATGAACAGCTAAGTACTCTGAGCGGAGCCGAAGAGTATAGGATGTATTGTTAATTTTATTAAAAATTCATCTGCACAATTTACAAAAAGCTTAAGAAGTATTTGCGATTTTAAAAGTATCTTTGCAATTGTTTGTTTTAAAGGAGCTTTATTTACTTTTAAAATAAAAAAAATCAATATTTAATTTTTATGACATTAATAAAATCTATTTCAGGAATTCGAGGTACTATTGGTGGTACTCAAGGTAATAATTTAACTCCAATAGATGCCGTAAAATATGCTGCTGCTTACGGAAGTTGGGTAAAACAACAACGTGATAAAAAGGATTATAAAGTTGTGGTAGGTCGTGATGCTCGTATTTCAGGAAATATGATGCAGCAATTGGTAATGAATACTTTGGTAGGAATGGGAATACACGTGATAGATTTAGATTTGTCAACCACACCAACTGTTGAAGTTGCTGTAACTATGGAACATGCCGATGGCGGAATTATACTCACAGCAAGTCACAACCCCAAACAATGGAACGCTTTAAAATTATTAAATAAAGACGGCGAGTTTTTAAATGCTGTAGAAGGACAAAAAATTCTAGACTTAGCAGAAGGAGGAAATATTAATTTTTCTGAAGTAGATGATTTAGGTAAAATTACAAGTAATTCTGCTTATATCGACTTACATATTGATGAAATATTAGACCTTCCTTTAGTGAATGAGAAAGCGATTAGAGAAACGAAATTCAAAGTAGTGGTTGATGCGGTAAATTCCACAGGAGGGATTGCAGTTCCTGCTTTATTAGAAAGATTGGGCGTGCATCCTGTAAAACTATTTTGTAATCCAACTGGAGAATTTCCTCACAATCCAGAACCTTTAAAAGAGTATTTGGGCGATTTAATGAAAATGGTAGTCGATGAACACGCCGACTTCGGAATTGTCGTAGATCCCGATGTGGACAGACTTGCTTTTGTAGATGAAAAAGGAGAGATGTTTGGCGAGGAATATACTTTGGTTGCCGTTGCCGATTACGTTTTGCAAAACACTCCAGGAAATACAGTATCCAA
>JALWUJ010000095.1 GCA_027080135.1 Flavobacteriaceae bacterium
ATATTTATCATAGTATCATCGCTTTAACTTTTGTATTTTTAAAAGGAATTTTAAATCCATCAGTCATGAAAGAAGAACTTAAAATTAGTAAGCAACACAATGAGTTTGGAAGAAAAATTTTAACCATAATTGCACAAATTCATCCTTATGTAAAACATCGATTATATACAGCAGAAACCAGAGGAATTATTCCTCATAATATGTACACAAGCACAGGTATAATTGATGATGCAATTGTTAGTCTATATGAAAAGTACGAAGGAAAACTTTCTAATAATCAAGAAATAAAACTCAAACTTTTTACCTTAACAAGCGAACGTTTAAGTTCCTTGTTTAAAAAAGAATCCCAATATAAAGATTCGCTAAATACAAGTCAGATACTTGAAGAAGAATTAAAATTATTAGAAGAAAATTACGAAGTTGATTTTAATAATGATTTTATAATGAAAGAAGAATTAGACGATATTTCTTATCAACAAAAAAGTTTTGTAACTTCAGAATATTTATACAATGATGCCGAAAAAAACATTATCAATTCTTTAGAAATTCATGATTCAAGAATTGAAATTAGCGATGATAAACGTAAAGCTTTCAATAATATTTATAATTGGCTTCCTTTAAAAACATCAAATATCTTGGACTTATTTGTCTTCGGAAAACTTACTTACGAGGAGATTGCTAAAGTTAAAAATGTAAATCCATCTGAAATTAAAAAAATAATTCAGACAGTAAGCAATACATTTCGTAAGAACTTGAATTAATTAAAAACAAATATCAAACAAAAATCACTAACATTTCATTAACATTTGAATACTAAATTTATTGTATTTTACAATCAAAAAGAAAAATTGTAAAAACTATTCAAATGAAAAAGAAAAACTACCTTCAAAAGTCAAAATTGTGTGCCTTACTGTTAAGTGCTATTTTTGTTAGTATATTAACTGGACAAAACAATCATATTGAAAACCTTCCACAAGAAACTCCAGACGACCCATATATTGCTGCACCTAGAAGTAGCATGCAAAAACAACCTGCTTATCGCGAATTTAATAGTACTTATTTTACAGTTCAGGTTAATGTAGATGCTAACGGAAATGATATTATTGGTGATGCAGGAAATGAAACCTCTATCGCTGTAGATCCTATAAATCCCAATAGAATGGTGATAGGTTGGAGACAATTTGATACTGTTAATAGTAATTTTAGACAGGCGGGTTACGGTTATTCTACAGATGGTGGACTTACCTGGACATTTCCAGGAGTAATCAATCCAGGAGTTTTTAGGTCTGATCCTGTTTTAGATTTTGATGCAGATGGAAATTTTTATTATAACAGCTTACAAAGTAATTTGTCTTGTGATGTTTATAAAATTGATGATGGCGGAGTTATTTGGAATTCACCAGTTCCTGCAAAAGGAGGAGATAAACTATGGATGCGTTTAGACAGGACAGATGGTATTGGAGCAGGAAATGTGTATACTAATTGGAATCTTGACTATACAACTTGTGCTTGGGATTTTACAAGATCAATTGATGGAGCTGCAAGTTTTGAAGAATGTGTTCAGGTTAATAATTCGCCAGCTTTGGGAACTATTGCAGTAGATGCTGATGGAGTACTATATATTTGTGGACAAAGAGGAGCCACTTTATTAGTTATTAAATCTACAACAGCCCAAGACCCTAATATACCTGTAACCTTCGATGAGGTATCAACAGTTGATTTAAATGGTAATTTACAATTTGGAGGAATTAACCCTGAAGGTATTGCTGGACAAATGTGGATAGATGTAGATATTTCAGGAGGTGCAGGCCACGGAAATGTATATGTTTTAGCTTCAGTTGACCCATTTGGTAATGATTTTGGAGATGTTATGTTTGCTAAAAGTACCGATGGTGGAGCAACATTTGAAGCACCAATAAAAATCAATACAGATACAGATGAAACAAATATTCAGTGGTTTGGTACTATGGCAGTTGCACCCAATGGAAGAATAGATGTTGTTTGGTTGGATACTAGAAATGCACCTGCCGGAACAGACGACTCTACATTGTTTTATTCTTTTTCGCAAGATCAAGGAAATACTTGGTCACCAAATGAACCCATTTCTATACCATTTAATCCTCATATTGGTTATCCACAACAAAATAAAATGGGAGATTATTACGATATGGTTTCAGATAATAATGGAGTTCATTTAGCTTGGGCAAATACCATAAATGGCGGGCAAGATGTGTATTATACACATATAGATCCGGCAGCAATTTTAGCAGTAAATGATTTAAATGCTTTAATTTCGAACGCAGTTGTTTATCCAAATCCTTTTAAAACTGAAACTACCATTACTTTTTCGATAGTAAATGATGAAAATGTTTTAGTAGAAGTTTATGATGTTTTAGGAAAAAAACAAAATACTTTAATGAAAGGAAATTACTCTGGAAGCCAAAGTGTAACTTGGGACGGAACTTCTTCAAAAGGACAAAAATTAGCATCCGGAATTTACTTTATTTCAATTAAATCAGGGAAATCAAATAAAGTTTTAAAGATTGTTTTAGAATAGTTAGATTTTTTTATCTTCGTAATCTAACTAATAAACAATTATGAAGATTATTAAATTTTATTCCCTTTTACTATTTTTAATAGTAGGAGGTACTGTAAAAACAATTGCTCAAAATTCTCAAGAAACTAAAGAAGTAAAAGATAAAACTACCCCAATTTTAATTGGAGTGAAAGCTGGATTTAGTTTAGGAAAACTTACAAATTCAACAGATAATATTTATACCGAAAATTACGAATCGGTTAGTGGAATTGACTTTGGATTTACCTTCGAGTTTAAAATTACAAACTTAATTTCCATGCAACCCGAAATTAACTTTACCCAAAGAGGAGGGAAGCGAACAGGATTACAACCCGTAACAGGAAATGAATTAAGTGACCAGCTTAATAAGTTTTTTCCTTTTATTGGAATGCCTCCTATTACCAATGAAAACCCATTATACGCAACTTTTGAAAGCGAATCGGATTTAAATTATTTAGAAGTTCCAGCTTTAGTAAAATTTGGTTGGGGAAATGATTTTAGATTCTCCGCTGCGGTTGGACCATATGTAGGAATTTTATTAAAAGCCACTCAAAAAACTAGTGGAGAGAGCCAATTTTATTTAAATGCTGAAGGGACCAACCCTGTGTTTGTTCCAGGACCAGATGGGCTGCCTCCTTATACCGTTTTACCTGTTCAATCTTTAGAAGCAGATACTAATATTAAAGACGATTTAAAAACAGTAAATTTTGGAGGAATATTTGCTTTGGGTGCAAGTAAAAAAATAGGAAATGGAGAAATTTTTATAGATGCCCGTGCCTCTTATAGCTTTAATTCTATACAGATTAAAAAAGATTTTGGTAAAAGCCATATAGGTGGTGTTATCTTCTCTTTAGGCTATGCTTTACAAATTCAATAAAAGATAATTTAAGAAGTTTTTCTGTAACTCCAAACCGCCAAACCATTCATCACAATTGCATAGGCTAATGTTTTTAATAACTGTGGAAGAATATCTGATAAAGAAGAACCTTTCAGCATCACCATTCGCATTACTTCAACAAAATACTTAATTGGGTTTAATTCAGTTAATTGTTGAGCCCACATTGGCATACTTTCAATAGGAGTGAAGAGTCCACTCATTAAAATAAAGATGACCACAAAAAACCAAGCGATAAACATAGCTTGTTGTTGCGTTTCTGTAAAGTTGGAAATAAAGAAACCCATTCCTAAAATCACCAATAGAAAGATTCCTGTATAAAAATAAATAAGTAAAATACTTCCAACCATAGGAACATCGAAGATTACTTTTCCTAATATTAATCCAATCGTTAAAAGCCCAAAACCAATAATCCAAAATGGAAATAATTTTCCAATAATAAACTGATATTTCTTAATCGGAGTTACATTAATTTGCTCTAAGGTTCCTATTTCTTTTTCTCGTACAATGTTCATTCCAGATAAGAAAAGGGTAATCATCGTTACCAATAAAACCAGTATCCCCGGAACCATATAGGTTTTATAATTCAAAGTTTCATTATACCAAAATGAAGGGATACTGTCGATGGTTTTCGGAATTGCAGTAACACCATTAATCATCGCTAATTCTGAAGTAGCATTTTTATTAAAACTCTGTACTATCTGATTGATATAAACATTCTCAACTCCTGCTGCAGCTCCATCAATCGCATTAATCGTTACAGAAAGGTTGGTCTTTTTTTCTTTTAATAAATCCCTTTCAAAATATTGTGGAATTTCTAAAATCACATCTATATTCCCTTTAAGCATGGCTGCACTAGCTTCTTTTTCTGAATTAAAATGAGCAAGCACATTAAAATATTCGGAAGCTTCAAATTTATCGATTAAAGCTCTTGAAAAGGAAGTCCTATCATTATCTAAATAAGAGAACTTAATATTCTTAACTTCAAAAGTAGCTGCATTCGAAAGGATTACCAATTGAAGTAATGGTAAAACAAAAATAATAGGAAGCATCCCTTTATTTCTAAAGATTTGCTTGAATTCCTTTTGTATGATGAATAATATTGTTTTCATAATATTACCTGCGTAGGCAGGTATCTGCTAAATAATTACACTTAGTTTCACATAAAAAATTGTGATTAAAACCTACATGGTTTCCAAAACCTTGCAGGAAAAATATCCGAATCTTGCTTAAGCAAACTATGTACTGATTTACTGAAGACTGACTCACTCTAATCGTATTTTATATTTCTTAATACTCAATCCCATAAAAAACAGAGTCATTCCTATTAATATGACTGTTTCTTTCCAGATAAATGAAATATCAACTCCCTTCAACATAATTCCTTTTAAAATGATGATAAACCATTTTGCAGGAATAATATTACTAATTACTTGTAACGGAATAGGCATACTCGAAATTGGGAAAATAAAACCTGATAATAAAATAGTAGGTAACATTAATCCCATTAAGGATATCATCATGGCGGTTTGTTGTGTTTCTGAAATTGTAGAAATTAATATTCCTAATGATAAAGAAGTGATGGTAAATAAAACACTTTCTAATCCTAATAAAATAAAGCTTCCGTTAATGGGCATTTTAAAAATAAAGATGCTCAAAAGAACAATTACAATTGCATTAATTATCGAAAGGAATATATACGGAAATACTTTGCCTATAATTACTTGAAAGGGTTTTATGGGTGAAACTAATAATATTTCCATCGTACCTAATTCCTTTTCTCTGGTGATAGAAATAGAAGTCATCATCGCCGAAACCAACATTAATATAATCGTCATCACACCCGGAACAAACATAAAAACACTCTTTAATTCCGGATTGTAAACCATTCGAGTTTCTGGAATAATTTGGTAAGCTATTTCAATATCTTTATTAACTATTTGTTGATATGTTCTTAGAATAGAATTGGTATAATTAGCAATCGTATTTGCTGTATTTGGATCGGTTGCATCAGTGATAATCTGGATGGTGGCTTTGTTTTCTTTAATCAGATTTTTACTGAAATCATTTTCAAAAACCAATACTGCTTTTACTTTTCCTCTTTTAAAAACGGTTTCTATTTCTTTTTCATTCTGAATGAGTTGCTTATTTGTATAATACTTTGAAGCTGTTATTTTATTGATGATTTCTTCGGTGGTAGCATCCTTAGACTTATTGAAAATTGCAATGTCCACATTATTAATTTCATTGGTGATGGCAAACCCAAACAGCATAATCTGGGCAATAGGCATCCCAAACAAGATAAACAAGGAACGCTTATCTCTAAAGATGTGGTAAAATTCTTTTCTTATAAAACCTATAAATCTTTTCATATCATTTCCTGCGAAGGCAGAAATATTTTTTAGACACTAATTGCACTAACTTTACTAATCTCTTTATTTTCAATAGAACACAGATGAAACGTATTTTAAGAATTTATCATAGATATTTCCTGTCTTCTGTCTTCCGTCATCTAATCTTCTGTCTTTTTATCACTCTCTCGCCAATTTCAAAAACACATCATTCATACTATCTACTTTAAACTGTTCTTTCAATTTTTTAGGTGTATCCAAAGCTTCAATTTTCCCGTTAACCATTATGGAAACACGATCACAATATTCTGCTTCATCCATATAATGTGTAGTTACAAAAACGGTGGTTCCCTTGTGTGCTGTTTCGTAAATCATTTCCCAAAACTGTCTTCTTGTAATTGGATCTACACCACCAGTTGGTTCATCTAAAAATATTATTTTAGGATCGTGTAATAATGCCACCGAAAAAGATATTTTTTGTTTCCAGCCCAATGGGAGTGAACCTACCAAATCATTGGATACTTCTTGCAATCCTAGATTATTGATTAATTCTTCCGATTTAATTCTAATTTGTGAACGTTTCAATCCATAAATTCCTCCAAAAAAAGTAATGTTTTCTTTTACCGTTAAATCATCATACAAAGCAAATTTCTGACTCATATAGCCAATACTTTTTTTGATGTCTTCAGGACGCGTGGATACATCGTAACCCGCAACAGTTGCTTGTCCTTCGGAAGGAATTGAAATCCCAATCAGCATTTTCATAGCCGTTGTTTTTCCAGCTCCATTGGCACCAAGAAACCCAAAAATCTCTCCTTTTTTTACTTCAAAAGTGATTTTATTCACCGCAGTAAATTCACCGAATGTTTTGGTGAGATTGGTGGCTTCTATTACGTTTTCTTTTTTCATAATATTCCTCGTGAAAACGGGGATTTTATAATATATTTCCTACGAATACAGAAATCTGTTTTTTAATACCTACAAGGTTTTTAAAACCTTGCAAGATAATTACTTCGCCAATTCCATAAAAACATCTTCAATAGTTGGAGCTGTTTCAGTAATGGTTATATTTTTTAAATTATTTTCTTTTAAATAGTTGATTAACTCTTCTTTTTTAAAATCATTTCGTTGGTCAGTATAATGAACAAATTCGCCAAAAGGATAGACGCTATATTGATGTTTATAAGCATTTAAATTCTTAATAAGTTGGTACATATTATTGGCAGAAATGTTATAAAGTTTTTTTGGAAAAGTTTTAATAATGTCGTTTGGTGTATCAATTTCTAAAATCTCACCATCTTGAATTAATGCAATTCGATCGCAAAGTGCAGCTTCGTCCATATAAGGAGTGGAAACCAAAATAGTAATTCCTTTTTTCTGAAGTCTTTTTAACATTTCCCAAAACTCTTTTCTCGAAACAGGATCTACTCCAGTAGTCGGCTCATCTAAAAACAAAACTTTAGGTTTATGAATCAAAGCACAACTCAAAGCTAATTTCTGTTTCATTCCTCCTGATAAGTCTCCAGCTCTTCGGTCTTTAAAAGGTTCTATCTGAACATATATTTCTTTAATTAAATCGTAATTTTCTTCTATGGTAGTACCAAAGATGGTTGCAAAAAAAGTAAGGTTCTCTTCGACTGTTAAATCTTGATAAAGAGAGAATTTTCCAGGCATATAGCCCACCGAATTACGAATAGATTTATAATCTTCAACCACATCAAAATCAGCAACCGTAGCAGTACCTTCGTCAGCAAACAAGAGTGTGGTTAACACTCGAAATAGAGTTGTTTTTCCTGCACCATCTGGACCAATGAGTCCAAAAAGTTCTCCTTCTTTTACTTTAAATGAAATGTCTTTTAAAGCAGTAACTTTATCAAATGATTTACTAATATGTTGTACAGATATACTCAAAATTTACTCAAAATAATTTCCGTATTGCGAAAGATGTTTGTACAAAGTTTTTACGCTTTCTTTTTTAATGTTGATATCTTCAGATTCTAATCCGTCAAACATATCCAACATTGGTTTTAGATAGTTGTGTAACTGATTATGAGCTTCGCCTTTCATTGTGCATTTCGCAAAAACATCGGCAAATTCTTTCTCCAAATTGGCTTTTAATTCGGTATAAGAGTTTTCATTCACTTCAGAGAAACCTTTTACGATAATCAGCATTTTTTTTATTCCTTTGGTGGTTTCTGGATTTGCTTCCCAACGTTTTCCGTTGTTCAACTGTACTTCATTTTCAGCTTTTTGGTGTTTTTCTTCTACTATTTTTTCAACAGAAGTTTCTTTAATTGATTTTTCTTTCTTTTCGGTTTTATTTTCGCAAGAACTTAGAAATAGCGAAACCGCAACGATGAAAAGTATTTGAATTGTTTTTTTCATTTTTTTATTTTGAATTATTAAATTAATTTAGTTTTGCCTACTGCCTACTGCCTACTGCCTACTGCCTACTGAATCCACATCTCTGCCGGCATTCCAATTTTCAAACTTCCGTCGTTTATTACATCAATTTTTACGGCATAAACCAAAGCCACACGTTCTTCTTTTGTTTGAATAATTTTAGGAGTAAATTCTGCTTCTGAAGCAATCCAACTAATCTTTCCTGAATAAGATTTCATTTCCTCACCCGAATCAATTTTTACGGTAACTTCTTGTCCAATTTTTATATTCGGAAGCTGAGGTTCACTTACATAAACACGCAATTGCATCGTAGATAAATCGGCAATTTTATACAATGGTTTCCCAAAAGCAGTAATCTCATCTGGCTCCGCATATTTTACTAATACCGTGCCGTTTACAGGATTAGTAATTTTACTTTTTTCTATTTTATCTTCAATTTGTAGCAATTGTACATCAATACTTTTGAGTTCATTTACAACGGGAGCATTTTGGATTTCAATACTTCTAATCTGCTGATTTAAAACATCAATTTCACCATTAATATCATCCAATTGTTTTTGAGTTCCTGCATTGTCTTTTATCAAATTCTGAATTCTCACCTTATTAGTATTCGCCGTTTTTAACTTGGATTTTAACACCGTAATTTGTGAGAGAACTCCTTTTGATTTTGATGCGACAACTTTTTTAGAAACGATGAGTTGTTCTCGACTTAAGGAAAGCGGAATGGTGTCTATAAAACCCACTAATTTCCCTTTTTCGAGGTTTTGCCCTTCGGTGATATTAAAAGACATTAGTTTGCCGTTATTCTCTGCGGATACTGTTATTTCGGTAGCTTCAAAGTTTCCGTATCCGTCAGCTTTTTCGTTATCGTTTCCACAAGAAAGCATTAGTATTGCTATTGAAAATATGCCTGTAATTTGTAGGGTTTTCTGAATCATGTTAATTTCCTTTAGTAATGTTATAATTAGCTTTTACAAGCATTAATTGAATTTTATGCGTGCTCATTCCTATTTCGTCTTCATATAAATTGGTGAGTTCCGTGATGTAAGCCGAAGAGGTAATCACACCGTTTTTTAGTTGGGAAGAAGCCGATTTTAAAACCTCTTTCCTTAAATTGATAATTTTTGAATCGGTTTCAATCAAGTCTGTATATTTCTCCATTTCAGATTGAAGTTGTGTGAGTTCTATCTGTGTGTTTAATGAAAAAGTTTCTGCTTCGGTATCGATAATATCTTTATTTATAGCGATGGATTGTCGCTGTTTTTTGGTGGAATTCCAATCGAAAACACTCCAGTTTAATTTTACGCCAACGGTATAAAATGCTTGAAACGAATTGTCCAATGGATCCAGACCAGGATTACCATAACCGCCTGTTGCAAAACCAAATAGTTTTGGGTAATTGGTTCTTGAAATGAGTTCTTCTGATGAATCTATTTCGTTTTTCTTTAGTTGAAATAATTCTAATTCTGGCCGACTAATTTCCGAATTTAATTGGGTATTGATTTCTGGATTTTGAAAAATAGTGGTTTCAGAAATATCTTGTGAGATTAATAAAGAAAGTGTATTTACTAAAGCTTTTTTTGTTTGAGTAATGTCTGAAAACTGCTGGTCTATTTTTAACAATTCCGCTTCAATTACTTTATCTGATGTAGGTAAAACCATTCCGTTTTCTATTCCCGATTTTACTTCCTTTAATTTGGATTGTAATAATTCTTGCTTCCGTTTTAGCAAGTCAAATTTCTCCTGACTTAATAAAATTGAAAAATACAATTGGTTCACCTGTTTTTTAATTTGATACAGATTTACTTCTACTTGCTTTTTCTGTGTTTGTAGTGATGCTGCCTTTAATTGATAAGCTGCATCTACTTTTCCGCCGCCATAAATTAATTGGTTTACACCAAGAGTAGCACGGTATTGATCGTTGTTAGGAGGTTCAATTCCTGAATTTGGAATGGGAATACTAATCACTTCCGATTGATAAGTAGCCTGTGCATTAAAATCTAATTGAGGCAGTTTTTCTTTATCTATTATCTCCAATTCCAAGGCATTTTTATCTTCCAAAAGAGCTGTTTGCTTTGCAATAGGGTAGTGGGTAGTTGCCAAATCGTAGCATTCAGACAGACTTATTTGTTGTTGCGACCAAAGGTAAGGTGTTGTAAAAAGAGCCAAAAATATAAGTGATTTTTTCATAATTAGGCTTTGATGGAGTTAATAATAAAGTCGGCAATTTCAGTTTTTCGATCCTTCATTAATTGTTTGTAATCTTTATCAGATAATTTTAAAAATACTTTAATTAAAGGAGAGCCAATAAAGGGAAACACACAAAGTGAAATAATATTTATAAATAATTGTTCGCCAGAAATGAGTTTTAAATTTCCTTTTTCTACTTCGGAAGTAACTTGCATTTTAAATTTATCTAAACTTGGAAATCGTTCGTTACTCTGAAGTTTTTTTACAAAATCTGGATTTCTATTTAACTCCTGAAGTATAAAATTAGGTAAGTATGGATGCTTACTTATAAACGAAATATAATTAAATGTAAATTTTTTAATTTTATCTTCAACGGAAGAATCGTCGTTTAAAATAGTATTTAATTGAGGAGCTAATAAGGAAAATGCTTTGTTAAATACGGCTTCAAAAAGCAATTGTTTGCTTCGGTAATAATAATGAAGCATCGCTTTGTTAATTCCTGCTTTATCCGCAATTTCCTGCATTCTTGCACCGTCCATTCCTTTAGATTGGAAAATATTTTCAGCAGCACTTAATATTTTACCTTCTGTATTTGTATCTTTTGTTTTTGCCATTTTAACTAAATAGTTTAACCATTTGGTTGACAAAAGTACATAATTATATTTAAATGAATAATTTTATTTAGAAATATTTAATTTATTGTTGGATAGATTATTTAAATGATGAAAGATTTTTGAAGCTATTAGTGACCTAAGGTAATAATTTTACCTGCTCTTAAAACGGTAACTTGTAAAGAATCGTTTGGAGATTTATTTTCTAAAGAATTGGCTATTTGAAGCAAAACATCGTCAGATTCTTCAATTTTAATTCCGTTGACAGATAAAAGAATATCACCTCCAGCCCAAAATTTGTTGCCACCAATTGCCATTTCAATATCTCCACCTTTAAGTCCGATAATACCTAATGGAGAAGAAAAAACAACACGCTGTACTAAAAATCCTGTTTCTTGTGGGAGGTTAAAAATCTGAGATAATTTTCCTGTCAGAGGAACCAATTCAACACCCGACCAAAAATGTTTCTTTTCAATTAATAATTTTTTGGCAAGATTGGAAGTTGTAGCAAAGCCAATACCTTCAAATCCACCAGATTTAGTTAAAATATTACTTACAATTCCTATAACTTCACCTTTTAAATTAAACATAGGACCGCCAGAATTTCCTGTATTAATTGAAGCGTCTGTTTGGATATATTCATATTTTGTAAATGGGTTTTTATCTTGAATGTTTCGTTTAAAACCGCTCACATAACCCGAAGAAAAGGAGTGACCCAAACCAAAAGGAGCACCCACCACAAAAACTCTAGAGCCTATTTTTGCCTTATCTGAATCTCCCAATGTAACCGTAACTGCATTTTTTCTTGGCCAAACCAATTCAATTAAAGCAATATCTGCCGTATTAAAAGAAGAAATCACATTAGCAGGAATCACCTCACCATCGTGAAACTTAACGTTTAATTTCTCGGCAACCTGAACCACATGAGCCGCAGTGATTATTTGGGTGTCCGAAATCATAAAACCAGATCCTAAACCTTCTGATGTTCCTGTTTTTGTTGTTGAACCATTAGAAACGGTTACTTTTTCTTCGGTCAAAATTTCGACAACTGCAGGATTTACTTTTGCGTAAATTTCTGAAAGATCCTGTGAATGAACCGTTATTGTTGCTATAAATAAGAAGGATAAGAGTATATTTTTCATTTGATTTTTATTGAATATTCTGCAAAATTACTAATAATTACTAAAGTTGGATATGTTAAAACTTCCAAGCAATAAATCGGCTTTTCTTGTTTCCTTGTGACATCGGAATGGTTTGATGAGTAGCTTTTAACTTATTTAATTGCTTTTTAATTTTCTGAAGGTTTTCTTTTTTTGAAACCAAACAAGTAAACCAACCTACTTGCGTTTTAAAATCGACACTTTGCTTAATCATTCGTTTAATGAATAAAGCTTCGCCACCATTACACCAAAGCTCGTTGGCTTGCCCACCAAAATTTAAAACAATTTCTTTTTTGGTTTGGTAGGGCTGATTTTCTTTTTCAAGGTTTCTTAATTTACGAAGGGTTCCTTTGGTAGCTTCTTCTTCGGAAGTGTGAAAAGGAGGGTTGCACATTGTGAAATGGAAATATTCACCTGGATTTATAATCCCTTCAAATATATTCGCATTTTCTTTTTGATAACGGATTTCGATTTTATCTTTTAGTTTTTCTGAAGCATTTACATTTCTATTTGCAGAAATAATCGCGTTTTCATCAATATCTGAACCTACCATTTTCCAACCATAAATCTGAGATCCTAAAATTGGATAAATACAATTTGCACCAACGCCAATGTCTAATCCTTTTATTTTATCTGTTTTATTATCAGCAACAAGCAAGTCGTTTATATAATGTAAATAATCGGCTCTACCTGGAATGGGAGGGCATAAATAGTGCGTAGGAATCCCCCAATTTCCAATGTGATAATGATGTTTTAACAAGGCTTTATTTAGCTGTAAAACCGCTTTACTGTTAGAGAAGTCGATGGTTTGGTTTCCTTCGACATTCTTAATTACATAAGATTTTAAATCGGGATGAGTTTGTGTTAATTCATCAAAATTATAAGACTGATTATGAAGGTTTTTTGGATGCAAAATAGATATTGTTTAAGTTTTCAAAATTACAATATAAATTATCCCTACTGTTAGTAATTGCTAAAATTCGTCTATTATCCCTAAACTTTAATCAAATGCTTTACAATGCTTAATAAAGTAGTACTTTTGCAAAAATTTATTTTTAATGGAATCCTTTTCAACCTTTAACATATCCAAGCAGTTGCACTATGCAATTGAAGATTTGGGTTATGAAAAACCGACACCTATTCAGTCGCAATCTTTTTCGGTAATACAATCTGGAAAAGATATGGTCGGGATTGCTCAAACAGGTACAGGAAAGACATTTGCCTATATGTTACCTTTATTGCAAGGACTTCCGTTTTCAAAAGAAATAAACCCAAGAATTTTAGTCATTGTACCAACTAGAGAGTTGGTAATTCAGGTAGTAGATGAAATTGAAAAATTCGCAAAATATATGGACGTCCGAGTATTAGGCGTTTATGGTGGTGTAAATATGAATCGCCAAAAGGAAGCCGTAGTACTAGGCTGTGACATTATTGTTGCCACGCCTGGACGACTATACGATTTGGTTTTGAGTAGAGCATTACAATTAAAATCGGTTCGGAAATTAGTGATAGATGAAGTAGATGTAATGCTGGATTTAGGTTTTAGATTTCAGATAATTAACATCTTTGAATTACTTCCTAATAGAAGACAAAACATCATGTTTTCGGCAACTATGACCGATGATGTAAATGAGTTAATTCAAGATTTTTTTCAAGCACCAACCACTATTTCGGTGGCAGTAAGCGGGACACCTTTGGATAATATTCAGCAGTATTGTTATTCGGTTCCTAATTTTTATACCAAGATAAATTTGTTGGTAGATTTGCTTCAGAAAGACGAAGAATATTCAAAAGTTTTGGTTTTTGTTTCCAACAAACGAAGTGCCGATTTGTTATTTACAGAATTGGAAGATATTTTTACTTCCGAAGTGGCTGTTATTCACTCCAACAAAACTCAGAATTACCGTATTCGATCAATTGAAAACTTTAATAACGAAGAAACAAGAATTTTAGTTACTACAGATATTATGGCTCGTGGTTTGGATTTAGATCAAATTTCGCACGTAATAAATTTTGATACGCCTCCATTTCCTGAAAACTATATGCACCGTATCGGTCGTACGGGTAGAGCAGAAAAAGAAGGAGTTTCAATTTTGTTATCTACTGAAAAAGAGAAAGGTTACAAGGAAGCAATTGAAGCATTAATGGAAGTAAAAATTCCCCTTTTAAAAATGCCTTTAGAAGTAGATATTTCTAAAAAATTAACCTGCGACGAACAACCCAAACACAGAGAACGAAACAATCCTTTAAATTTAGAGAATTCAGGAAAAGGTTTCCACGAAAAGAAGGAGAAAAACAAAAAAGAAAACCTAGGAGGTTCGTATAAAAGAACCATTAAAAAGAAATACAAAAAACCTAAAACCAAAGGGGATAAGAATTTTAATAAACGAAATAAAAAAAAGTAGTCAACAATCGTGACTGTTGAAGAGAATAAAAATGAAACTTTAGTTTTACTATAAATTGAAACAATAAAGAAGCCATAAACTTTTAACTACAAATATAAAAACGTTAGTAATCATTGGGAACACCACAAGCATCAATACAAGAAAAGAAAACAGATAAGGAATTATACGAATATCAAAAAGGAGCCATCAGTAAGATTTTTAAGAAATTTGAAACAGCTCCAGACGATTATCATTTACTCTATCAGCTACCAACAGGAGGTGGGAAGACAGTCATTTTTTCTGAAATGGTTCGTCAATACCTAAAACACCACAACAAAAAAGTGTTAGTAATGACACATCGATTGGAATTATGTCGCCAAACTTCAGAAATGTTAACCAGTTTTGGAGTGGTAAATAAAGTGGTAAATAGTACTGCAAATCTTGATGACCAAGCAAAATACAGTTGTTTTGTAGCCATGGTAGAAACCTTAAACAATCGCTTGAACGAAGATAAATTAGATATTTCGGATATAGGATTGGTTATTATTGATGAGGCTCATTACAATTCGTTTATAAAACTGTTTAAATTCTTTGACAAATCCTTTATCCTTGGGGTAACTGCAACTCCTTTAAGTTCAAATAAGAACTTACCTATGAAGGATAATTACGATGAGCTTATTACAGGAGAAACTATCGAATCACTTATTGAAAACGAGTTTTTGGCAAGAGCCGAAATCTTTCAATACAATATGGGGTTAACTTCGCTAGAGGTAGGTTCTAATGGAGATTATACGGTAAAATCTTCCGAAGATTTATACACCAGCAACCAGATGATGGACAATCTGCTTCAGGCGTATTTAACTCATTCAAAAGGTAAGAAAACACTAATTTTTAATAATGGTATTAATACTTCAGTACAAGTGTATTATACCTTTCGTCAAGCAGGACTTCCTATAAAACATTTGGATAATACGGCTACTAAAAAACAACGTGCCGAAATTATTCAGTGGTTTAAAGAAACGCCCGATGCTATTTTAACTTCGGTAAGTATTTTAACTACTGGTTTTGATGAACCTACTATTGACACGATTATCTTAAATAGAGCCACCAAATCACTGACTTTATATTACCAAATGATAGGTCGTGGATCGCGTATTCTGAATAATAAATCTAGTTTTCAAGTAATCGACTTAGGAAACAACACGTACCGTTTTGGGCCTTGGGGAGCCGATTTAGATTGGCAAACTATCTTTAAATCGCCAGACTATTTTGTAGATAGAATATTAGACGATGAAGAAATAGAAAGTAATTTTGAGTTTGAATTAGACCCTGAAACAAGAGCCCTTTTTGCAAAATCTGAAGATGTTTCATTTAATATAAAAAACACTTATTCTGCTGCTACAGCAAAAGGTGAATCTTCAAAAGTAGTTTTGGAACGCTCCATTGCTCAACACGCTTATATCTGCATTGAAAATAGCGAAGATGTGTATGATGCTTTGAGTTTAGCCAAAAAACTAGGACCCGATATCGACGATCGTATTGAGCGTTACGCAAAATGTATCAGTCGAAGTACTCACAATTTTATCTCTTGGTTAAAAGACGATTATCGTTTAAAACTACGTAACTATCTACGAGAGAATTTTGATCGTGTTTATGAAGAAATTCACGGTTTCCCTCCTAAGGAAGAGGAGTAGGCAGTTTACAGTTGGCAGTACTCAGTATTCAGTTAGCAGTAAGATTATTGTTTAATAAGGGCACTAGTGATTTTCCCTAAAAAATCCTTTACCGACGCTTTTGTATTGAGAGTATCGAAGCGTAAGTACTGGTAACTTTGTACGAGTCTTCTGAAACTATTTCTAAAGTAAGAAAGTCTATTTTAAATATAAATCCAAAATAACAATCCTTATTTTACTTTATCTGTTGAATGCCTATTAATAAAAATTAGCAACTCAATTATTTTTATTAAAACAATTTCAATAACTTAGCAGAACAATCTCACATTCTATGCTATTTAGAAAATTACTCATTGTTCTGGTCCTATTTTCAAATGCTGTTTTTTCGCAAACAGATTCTGTTACAACCAAAACAGATTCAATTAGAAACCTTGTAAAAAACAAAGAAAAAAAGGACTTCCCAATTGTATATAAAAACGATACTTTGTTTTATTTAAGTAATTCAATACTTAATTATCCTCCCGAAATTAGAGCATCCAATATTTCTGAAAAACTGCTACTTCTAGAAGAGGTTTACAATCCTTTTATAGATAGTTTGTATTCCGAAAAAAAAACCTCCTATTACCAAGCCAAACTTAACGACGAAGTTTTGTTTATTACTACTCAGAATGATGCAGACGATGTAGAAGTACCTTTAAAAGTGTTAGCAGATTATCGCTTAAATGCTGTAATTGAAGCTTTTAATAAAAGACCCGAACTTACCTTAAAAGAAAAAGCGAAGAACATTGGTTTTTTTATTTTATCGCTAATCGGGTTAATTATATTATTCAAACTAATAAATCTTTTATTTAAAAGAATTAACAAGACGCTTTCAAAAATAGAGCGTAAGTTTTTAAGAAAAAACGGGTATATCCTTAAATACTTTATTCCTAAAAAAACGGCCAATATATTTGTATTTATTTCAAATATTTTCAGGTTAGCTTTACTGTTTGTTTTGTTTGTAGTTTATTCTCCTTTTATGTTTAGTTTCTTTCCTTGGGCAGAACATATTGTAGGCCTTTTTTATAATTACATATCCAAACCTGTTTTGTATATTTTTTATGGTTTTATAGACTTTATTCCTTCGTTAATATTTATCATCATCATCTTTATGTTTGCAAGATATATTGCAAGGGTTATGAAAGAAATTGCTTTAGATATAGACTCGGAGAGGTTGGTTATTAAAAACTTCCACAAGGATTGGGCATTACCTACCGAAAAGATTTTTAGCGTGATGATTTACGCCATAGCGTTGATTTTAATATTTCCTTACATTCCTGGTTCGGGTTCCTCTGCCTTTCAAGGCATCTCTATCTTTATTGGGGCTATTATTTCATTTGGATCTACTTCGGCTATTTCAAACATAATTGCTGGAATTGTGATTACTTATATGCGACCATTTCAAATAGGTGATCGGGTAAAAATAAACGATATTGTTGGAGATATTGTAGGTAAAACTATCCT
>JALWUJ010000096.1 GCA_027080135.1 Flavobacteriaceae bacterium
ATGCAGCTCTTTCTGCTTCTTTTTTAGATTCAGAAAAACTGTTACCCATAAATCTTTTGATAGATGAAATGGTTTTTGTCGGGTTGGTTACTGCTTGTCTTTTTGCAGGATCTCCTACTTTAATTTCACCATCTTCTACAAATGCGATAACTGAAGGTGTTGTTCTTTTCCCTTCAGCATTAGGAATTACGGTTGGCTCGCTACCTTCCATTACAGCCACACAAGAGTTGGTTGTTCCTAAATCTATTCCTATTATTTTACTCATAACTATAATTTACTTTTTAATTATCAAATTTTCAACTTGTCTATTCTTAAGACAGTTGGTTAATGACAATCTTTATGCCAACAGATTTGATATGACAGGGTGGCAGACATTTTGGTTCCCCTCGGTAATCTCCCTGCTTAGTTGTTTTTATACCTACAAGGTTTTTGAAACCTTGCAGGAACTAGAATACTCAATCTTCAACAACTCTCCCCATTGTGTAGTATATCGAGGACTTCGGTCTTCTTTTATCAATTCCCATTCTTTCACTCGGGTGCCTACCAAGCCAGAAAATAAAGTAGATTTTCCGTATTTCTGATTAAGCCTGTCAAAAACCTTCATCAACTCCATTTTATTAGTCTTTGATGGTACAAATAAATTTCCCTGTACATATTCCTTCGGAATAATTCCGCTTAAACAAACACCCACTTTTTTAAACCGATAACCCGGTTTATAAATCGCGTTCAATGCTCTTTTTGCTTCCGAAATTAACGTAAATGTATCGCTCGTAGGAACACTTAAAGTCACCGTAATACTATTAGAATACTGTTTATCTCGGTCACTAAAATAGTTGGTATGCAGAAATACCTGAAGATAAGTTGCACAAGAATTCTGACCCCGAAGTACCTCACTAACTTCACTTATATAATAGGAACAAGCCTCTTGAATCATTCCCAAATCTTCCAACTTTTTACCAAACGATTTCGCCGTACCAATACCTTGTTTGGGTTTAGGCATGGTTTTGAATTCAATACTCGGAATTCCCTTTAATTCATTCCAAATACGAACTCCCACCACTGACATGTTTTTCCGAATCCATTCTTCTGGAAGTTGAGTGAATTCATAAGCGGTAAAAATTCCGATGTTTTTTAATCGTTTGGCGTGTTTACTTCCAATTCCCCAAACAGTTTTTACATCTGCCCATTTTAAGGTCTCGATTCGTTTTTCTTCGGAATCTATTACAAAAACTCCCTTGTTTTTTGAAGCCATTTTTTTAGAAATCTTATTCGCTAATTTTGCCAAAACCTTTGTTGGAGCAATTCCCACACCAACGGGAAGTCCTGTGTATTGAAGAATTCTATCTTTTATTTGATGCCCTAAACTGTTTAACGAACGGTATTTCATTCCCGAAACATCTACAAAAGCTTCATCGATACTATAGATTTCTACTTGTGGCGAAAAGGTGCTTAAAATATTCATTACCCGTTGTGACATTTCGCCATACAAAGTATAATTAGATGAAAAAAATGTCACCTTGTTTGCTATCAATTGCTTTTTAATTTTAAAAACGGGTTCAAACATGGGAATTTCCGAAAGTGCTTTTGCTTCTTTATTAGCAGCAATCACGCAACCATCATTATTACTTAAAACCACTACTGGTTTCCCCCACAAATCGGGGCGAAATACCTGCTCGCAAGTGGCATAAAAACTGTTGCAATCTACCAAGGCAATCATCGGGCGTAATGAATTATATAGCTGATTAATCCCCAAAGAATAAATTCGGTTTCTAAAGAGGTTTCTGGAAATTTAATAACTCTAAACTCCCCTTCTATTACTACCAAAACCAAATCGTTTTTTTTAGGTTTTAGCGAACGGTCTATCAATAAAACATCTTTGTCTAAAATATTGAATTCGGAAAGGGCATCACCATCAATCCTAACAAAAAAAGTAGCATCTTTATTGTTAATTAGTTCTTTGTGCAAATCGATACTCGGTTCTGCATAATGCGCGGCAGGGCTTGGAAAGCCTGTTTGTTTGGACACTTCGGGAGCGTGTCTGTTTTTTACCTTATTTACTTTACCTGAATTGAATATTTCCATGTTTCAAAAATATGGAATATTTCCATTTTATTTTGGATTATTTCTTTTTTGTTAATAAGTTTATAATGACTTTATAGTGAGGTATCGCTCCTATGGATCTTTGTTTTTTCACATATAGTATCGTTATAAAGAGTTCGCTCCTCTGAAGCTATTTCTATGAGAATCGCTCTTAAAACTTCATGCCTATAAATTCCGAGAAAGTAAATTCCTTATAACAAAAACAAAAAATCACCGTTTTTAGCTCCTGAGGAGCGGTATTTTAACAAATCATCCGTTTCATCAGAAAATAGTTAAAGAATTACGTTTCAAAATTAGTACATTTACCGTTCAATTTATTACAAAATGAGTACAGCAAAAAAAGAATATAAACGTATCACTACCAAAACGTTGGTAGATATGAAAAGTAGGGGCGAAAAAATATCGATGTTAACTGCCTATGATTTTACAATGGCGAAGATAGTTGACAGTGCCGGAATCGATGTGATTTTGGTGGGCGATTCTGCTTCTAATGTAATGGCAGGTCACGAAACCACTTTACCTATAACTTTAGATGAAATGATTTATCATGCTTCTTCGGTAGTAAGAGGAATTACAAGAAGTTTGATAGTGGTAGATTTACCCTTTGGAACTTACCAAAGCGACCCAAAAGAAGCCTTGCGTTCTGCCATAAGAATTATGAAAGAAAGTGGTGGTCACGCTGTAAAATTGGAAGGCGGAAAGGAAATTAAAGAATCTATTAAGCGAATACTAAAAGCAGGTATTCCTGTTATGGGGCATTTAGGTCTTACCCCTCAATCTATTTATAAATTTGGAACTTATACCGTTAGAGCTAAAGAAGAAGCGGAAGCAGAACAACTTAAAAAAGATGCTTTAATGCTTGAAAAAGCTGGATGTTTTGCTATTGTTTTGGAAAAAGTTCCTGCTAAATTAGCCGAAGAAGTAGCCAAAAGTCTTCATATTCCTATTATTGGTATTGGAGCTGGTGGTGGTGTGGATGGTCAAGTTTTAGTAACCCACGATATGTTGGGAATGACACACGAATTCAACCCTCGTTTTTTAAGACGTTATCTAGATTTGTATTCCGAAATGACCAATGTGTTTCATAAATATATTAACGATGTAAAGAGTGGTGATTTCCCTAATGAGAAGGAACAGTATTAGTAAAATTAGTACGCAGATATAAATATGTTACTAATTACTTGTTTTTACTTGTAGCCACAAAGAATAAAAGCTCAATTTAGCAAAACCAAATTGAGCTTTTATTTTATACTTATAAAACTTTGCAGCTTTGTGCCTTTGCAAAAATTTTATTTACATCTTCACATTTTCTAGCTCAACTTCTTCTCCTTCTTTGTTCATCAGCTTTACTTCATCAAAGCCCATATCTTTAAATTGCGAAAATTGTGTTTTGGCATCACCCACTACTACATAAGCCATTTTAGATTCGTCTAAGTACTTATTTGCTAAAGCCTTGTGTTGTTCTAAAGTCATAGCTCCAACTATTGCTTCTTCTTCTTCAATATAATTAGGGGCTAAATTGTAGTTGCTCATTTCTTGAAGCATTCCTAATAAGGCAAACTGTGTTTCAAATCTTCGTGCATTAGATTTTATTAATGCATTTTTAGTAAAATCTAAATCTTCTTGACTTATTCCGTTTTTATAGTTTGCAATTTGCTCTTTAAAAATAGCAACCGATTCGCCAGTAGTATTTGTTCTAACACTTGAAGAAGCAGTAAATGTTCCAGGTATTTTTGTTCCACTAAAACGAGTTCTGGCTCCATAAGTATATCCTTTTTCTTCTCTTAATATTAAGTTTACGTTTCCTGAAAACGAACCTCCTAATTTATAATTCATGACTTTGGCTGGGTAAAAATCTTTATCGGTTCTTGGTAAAGCAATGTAACCAATATTAATTACCGATTGTTTTGCATCTGGAATATCAACAAAATACAAAGAAGCTTTATCTCTTTGCGATGGGATTTTATAGGTAGGAATAATTACTTCTTTTTCTTTCCAATTTTTGGCTAAGGATGCTAAATTGTCTAAACTTTCAGTTTTTGAAATAGCTCCAACTATTTGAAATTTACTAATTGATGGAGAAAAATTATTGGCATAATAAGCTTTTAAATCGTCTATAGTAATAGCTTCAACTGAAGTAACTGTACCGCTTATAGGATAACTAAAAATATGGTCTTTGCCGTATAAAATTTTATTGTAAACTCTATTTGCTACTGCATTAGGGTTGGCATCGGAACGTTCGATTTCGTTAATGGTTTTGGTTTTAATACGAGCAAACTCTTCTTCATCCCAACGAGGTTGTAATAGAATCTCTTCAACTAAAGCTATTGTTTTATCAAAATTACGAGCTAAGGTATTTCCACTAATCACAATAGATTCTCTGGTGGTATACATATTAATACTTGCTCCCAACATTTCTATTGCTTCTTCTAATTCTTCAGGAGTTTTTGTAGCGGTTCCTTCCATCATTATATCTGTAATTAGGTTGGCAACACCATTTTTATCCTTATTATCTAAGAGGTGACCACCGTCAATAACCAAACTAAAATTTACTGTTGGAATTTCATTTTGTTCGATACCATAAACTTTTATTCCGTTATTTAGAGTTGCTGTCCAGCTTGAAGGAACATTTAATTTTGGTGAGGATCCGAGTTTTGGTTTAATATTTCTATCGAACTTAGTGGGTGTTTTAACAATTTCTTCTTGAGTTTCTTCAATATCTTTTTCAACATTTTCTTTTATTTTTTCTTCGATAATAGGTGCTTTAGTAGAGTTTTCTGCAATTAATGCTAACTGTCCTTTAGGCACAAAACTGGTTAATACGTAATGTTTGTCTTTTATATATTTGTTATATACACGCATTACATCTTCTTTGTTTACCTTCTTAATATTTTCAATATCCTGAGTAATAAACCCAGGGTCTCCTGCAAAAACATTATATTGAGCTAATTGATAAGATTTTCCTAAAATACTACCTATACCATTATAAAAATTGGTTTCTAAGCTTGCTTTTATTCGTTCTATATCTTTATCTGAAACACCTTCTTTTTCAAACATTTCAAAAGCTTCATAAATACCTTTTTCTACATCGTTAAGATTTACTCCATTATTAGCTGTAATAATAATTCGGAATGCACCTGCTAATTCTTGCGAGTTGTTAAAAGCAGTGGTTCTTGCGGTTAAATTTTTCTCTTTTACTAAAACTTTGTAAAGAGGAGCTTTTTTTCCGCTTGCTAAAATTTCGGCTAAAAAATTGAGTGCGTAAGCATCATTTGTATATTGCGGAACGGTAGGCCAAACCATATTTAATTGGGCTGCTGTTGCAAAATTATCTTCGTGAAAGAGTCGTTTATTTTCAGAAAGAGTAATGGGTTGAGGTTCTAGTTTATCAACCTCTTCTTTTGGTTTTATTTCGCCAAAATACTTTTCGATTAAAGCTTTGGCTTCTTCTGTTTCAAAATCTCCTGCCAAAACCAAAGTTGCATTGTTGGGTCCGTAATATTTATTGTAAAATTCCTTAACATCCTCTATGGTAGCGTTTTGTAAATCTTCCAGTTCACCAATTACTTGCCAGTTGTAAGGATGCCCTTCTGGATATAAATTTTTATCTATTACCCAACTTGTATGTCCATAAGGATTGTTATCTACTCGTTGTCTTTTTTCGTTTTGTACAACCTCTTGTTGGTTATTAAAAGCTTCTTCGGTTACTGTATTAATCATATATCCCATACGATCACTTTCTAACCAAAGCACTGTTTCTAGTGCGTTGTTTGGAACAATTTCATAATAGATAGTTCCATCTTTCCAAGTTCCTCCATTAAGAGTTCCTCCAACATCTTGTACAATTTTAAAAAATTGATCTTGAGGAACATGTTCTGATTCTTGAAACAACATATGCTCAAACAAATGTGCAAATCCAGTTCTACCTTTTTTTTCTCTATTGGAACCAACTCCATACTGAATAGCAAGTGAAACAATAGGATCACTTTTGTCTTGATGAAGTACTACATCTAATCCATTTTTGAGTTGGTATTTTTCGTACTCTATAGTAAGTTTGGTTTCAACAGTTTCGGGTTGAATGTTTGAAGAATCATTACAAGATATCATAGATAAGATTAAAGATAGCAATGAAAACGTGATTAATTTTGAAGAAATTTTAAACATTTTGATTGATTTTAGTATAGATTATAAAGATACAATCGTCATTTCTGAAAAAACTTAAATATTTGTTAAATGAATAAATAGAGTTTTAATATTTATTTTTTATTTTTAACACTAAATCAAGACTTTATGAAAACATATTTATACTTTTTATTATTAGTATTTTTTTTAATAAGTTGTCAAGAAAATACAAAAGATAAGCAAATAAATATTGATACTTCCAAGAACAATGAACAAAAAATAAATAATACAAAAAACAAATCTTTATTTAGACTATTACCTTCGGATTCCACCGGAATTAATTTTATTAATTATAATAAAGAGAATAACGATTTTAATTATTTTTCATACGAATATTTTTACAATGGTGGTGGAGTTGCAATTGCAGATTTTAATAACGATAATCTTCAAGATATTGTTTTTGTTGCCAATATGGCTTTAAATAGAATGTACCTAAATAAAGGAAACCTAAAGTTTGAAGATATTACAACTACTGCAAATATTAATTCTGGCGAAATGGATTGGTGTACAGGTGTTACTATTGTAGATATTAATAAAGATGGTTTTCAAGATATTTTCATTAGTAGGTCAGGTTGGTTTAAAGATAATGAAGCACATAAATTAAGAAATTTACTATTTATAAATAATGGCGATTTAACTTTTACAGAACAAGGTGAAAAGTATGGTTTTTCAGATTTATCTCGTACCACTCAAGCATGTTTTTTTGATAAGGACAACGATGGCGATTTAGATGTTTATATACTAAACCATCCCAAAGATTTTACAAAAGTTAGAATGTCAAAAAATGGAGACATACTATTGGTTGATAAAAATTCAGATTATACAGATAGTGATAAATTATATGAAAATAATAACGGAAATTTTATTGATGTAACAAAAAAACTAAATCTATCCAATTCGGCTTATGGATTGGGAATAAAAGCATCCGATTTAAATAATGATGGTTGGCAAGATTTATATATAGCTAATGATTATTCTAAACCTGATTTATTATTAATAAATCAAAAAAACGGAACTTTTAAAAACATTGCAAATACTGGACTAAAACATATGTCTAAATTTAGTATGGGAGTTGATATTTCAGATTTTAATAATGATGGATTTCAAGATATTTTTACAACCGAAATGCTAGCGAAAGATAATTTTTACAAAAAAACGAATATGGCTTCAATGAATCCTAAAATTTATTGGGCTTACGTTAATAATGGATTGCATTATCAAGATATGCACAACTCACTTCAATTAAATAATGGTAATGAAACTTTTAGTGAAATATCTTGGCTTTCAAATACTGCCGAAACCGATTGGTCATGGTGTCCACTATTTGCAGATTTTGATAATGATGGTTTTAAGGATTTGTATATAACCAATGGGGTTAAAAGAGAAGTGTTTAACAAAGATTTTTTTAAAAATGATGGTAAAATATTAAATGATGATGCCAAACAATTTGAAAGGTTAAAAAATTTTATACCCTCTAACGTTACTAGCAACAACATATTTAAAAACAATGGTGATTTAACTTTTTCAGAAAAAAATATTTCATGGGGTATAGACACTCCTTTTAACTCAAACGGGGCAGCATACGGAGACCTCGATAATGATGGCGATTTGGATTTGGTAATAAATAATTTAAATGAAAAAGCAGCCGTTTATATTAACAATTTAAATTTAGAAAATAATTTTATTGATATTGAACTTACCAATGATAAACTATTACCTTATGGAACAAAAGTAAGTATATTAGATAAAGATTGTTATCAGACCAATGAACTAACTAATGTTCAGGGTTTTCAATCCACATCAAGTAAAATTATTCATTTTGGACTGGGCAAAAAAGAAAAAGTTGATTCTATTTTAATCTCTTGGAATACTGGCAAATATAGTTTGTTAACCCATTTAAAAATAAACAAAAAACATAAAATAAATTATAAAAACTCAAATTTCATTAATTATAAAAAGCCTAATAATCAGAAACTATATTTAGTAGATAAAACTAAAAGCATTCAACTAGATTATACTCATCAAGAAAAAGAGTATAATGATTATAAGAGAGAAATATTATTACCCCATAAACTTTCTCAAGAAGGTCCATTTGTAGATGTAGCCGATGTAAATGGAGATGGGTTAGATGACTTTTATGTTGGTAACGGAGCTGGATTTGCTGGTAATTTATTTATACAAACTAACAAGGGTAAATTTATAAAAAAGAAACAAAAAGCATTTTTACAAGATTATATGTCTGAAGATATTGGCATTTTGTTTTTTGATTATGACAATGATGGTGATCAAGATTTATATGTGGTAAGTGGAAGTAACGAGTATGATTTAGATTCTCCTTATATGCAAGATAGATTGTACAAAAATGATGGAAAAGGTAATTTTACAAAAACACTAAACGTATTGCCCAAAATGCCTGCTAGTGGTTCTTGTGTTAAAGCGTTTGATTTTGATAAAGACGGAGATCTAGATTTATTTGTTGGAGGTTTTTTAATTCCTGGTCAGTATCCAAAATCTAGTAAAAGTTATCTGCTAAAAAACGAAAACGGCATTTTTAAAAATATAACTTCAACTATTGCTCCCGAAATAAAGAATTTAGGAATGGTAAAAGATGCTGTATTTACAGATGTAAATGGAGACAACAAAACCGATTTAGTGGTTGTTGGTCATTGGATGCCAATAAGTGTTTTTATAAATAATGGCAAAACTTTCGAGAATAAAACAACTAATTTTCACATTGAAAAAACAACTGGTTGGTGGAATTCTATTATTGCAAACGATTTTAATAACGATGGAACAATTGATTTAATTGCAGGAAATTTAGGTACCAACACAAAACACAAAGCTACCCTTGAACATCCTTTTAAAATAATAGCAAAAGATTTAGATAACAACGGAACCAATGATGTTGCTTTAGGTTATTTTAATAGCGATAATTTTTACCCCGTTCGAGGAAAACAATGCACCTCTGAGCAAATCCCTGAAATTAATGAACGTATTAAATCTTACAATGAATTTGGTAATTTAACATTTAGTGAAATATATAAAAACTTCGATTTGTCTAATGCGGTAAAAATAGATGCAACAAATTTCAATTCTTCATTTTTAATTAATGAAAAAAATATAGCTTATAATATTTTAAAACTACCCAACTCCTCACAGTTTGCACCAACAAATTCATTTATTTATTTAGATATAAATAACGATGGGAAAAAAGAAATTATTTCTGTAGGGAATCATTATCCTGTTGAAGTTGAAACTGGAAAATACGATGCTCATATTGGGAATATAATAAGTATTAACAATGATAATAGCATCACAAATTTACCATTTTCCGAAACTGGATTTTTTAATAATAAAGATGCACGTTGTATTAAAAGTATCACTATTAACAAAAACCCTTTTATTATTATTTCTAATAATAGAGATAAAATTACTTTTTTTGAAATTAGGGGAGATTAATTCACCACTTCAATCATACAATCATCGCCACCAATAAAATCGAAACCTCCGTTTTCTAATAATTTGAAACAGTTGGAAAAATGAACTTGTAAATTATACTCAAAATCTTGAAGCGGAATTACATTCGGACTATTTAATCTTTCTATCGCCGTTTTATGAATTTTCAATTTACCATTATTGTAAGTACTATTTTCTGAATAATTAGAAATATTTCTGAATTTTCTTCGGTAGAATATTTCAATAAAACCATTGGCAGGATCGTGTATTTTTCCGAAGGGGTCTTCAAAAACTTTGGTTACTTCTGGAAGAATATGATAAGGTTGAAGTTCGTTTATCATCCAATTTAGAGAGACTCCTTCAATTTCTGTATCACCATAACCGCCACCAACATCGGAATGTGCTCCTGCAAACCATACTTCATTTACTATTTTATTAATATTAACAGGCTTTTCACATTTTGAAGTAAGATACTCTTCCGTTAGTAATTTGGGTGTAAATATTGTGGCTCTATCATCGTTGATAGAAAGTGCTTGTGATGCCTTTTTTACATTGCATAATTGGTCTATATAATTGGGATTAGTAATGTTATAATTTTCTTTAAAATTAGGAATTCCTAGAGCTTCCACTGTATCCCAAAGACCCATAAACTCTATGGCGACCGAAGTTGGTTTTTTACCAGTAATGGCTTCAATATCTTTTCTTCTATTGTAAATAGTTTGGTCTCCGCGATACGCTAAATACACTTTTTTAATGTATTTAAATTGATCTTCTTTAGGAATATTGCTAAGGTCTGTCATTCCTGCCACATGAATTAATCCCGCCAAAATCCTAGCTGCATAAGCACCTCGACTAAATCCAAAAATATAAATTTGGTCATTGCGATCGGGATGGTAATTTTTAGAAAGAAATAAATAGGCTTCTCTTACTGTTTTTCCAATTCCTAAACCTGTCATTAATCCAACTCCACGATTTCCAACACCCGTTACATAAGCAGCATTAATATCTGCTCTATCTTGCAAAATTGTTAAATTGTATAATTTTGAAACATTGGTGTAACTACTTGCATTGTTCATAGTTCCGTCCATAAAAACCAATAATTTTTTGGGAGTATTGGTTTGCTGAAAAGGAATATGGTAGGCGGTTTTTGTACTTACACAACTTGTAACTAGTATTACTGAAAATAATAAAAAGAAATACTTCATTGATGAAATTAATTTGAATACAATAATAATATAAAATTTAGTAGCATTTAATCTAAATAATATTTAGAAAAACAAAAGTTTTTTTTTACAAAATGAAATGACTCTTCGATACTAAATTACTCCTTAGGTCGTAATTTCACTCAGAGTCCGAGGTTAATGTTAAGAAATGTAATTAATAAATAATTCTAGTTTCTGGAAAAATATTGACCCAAGCGAACCAAAAAGCCTCATGATCGGGAAGACGTAACAATCGAACTCCTCCCGGATTAATTAGAGCATCTTCAGTTACCTCCCATTCTCTGTTTTTATTGTCCAGCAACCTTCCATTTTTATATGATTTGAATTGCTGATCATCAATTCCATACGCACGGCTAGAGCCATTACTTTCAGTTATGATTAATATTTTCTGATCTTCTATCTGATCCTGATAAATCCTTTTGTGTTTTAAAAAATCTACGGAAATGGCTAATGGTTGTACTGCATAATTTTTCGGACGAGGAATAAAAACTCTGGCTTTATTAGGCAAACGTTTGTCAAGTTTTATTACAGGAAACATTAGGTTATCATTTGCGAAGTAGTCCTTATAGGCTTCTCCTTCGGCATAATTTCTATCATACCCAGTTTCAATAGAGAGTACCTTTGAATTTGGATGTTTCCGACGCCATTCTCCCCAACTAGTAGTTTCCACAGGCAGCGTTCTTAACTCAATATTCTGATTGACCAAAGGTCCTACAACTGGCTGACCTAGAAATGTACTCCATAAGGATTGAGTAGCTTGATCATACATTAGTTTGTTGGAGCGATAGAGAAAACCACTTGTTCCAAGTTTATGCTTTATTCCTTTAAATTCGTTATCATATATTATAACTGTCCCACAGAGTGTACAATACACTGCTGTAATGGATTGTTCTCCTATTTCATCAATAAGGAGTTCATGCCATGCAAGAATACGTTTTGGATAAGCACGAGCCTCTCCATTAATGAATAAACCAAAAATAACATCTGTATCCGAAAGATAAGAGGCCTGGCTTGCAGATATCAATTTAGGTAATATTAGTGGAGGTATTCCGTCCTGTTTTACACCACCCCAAATGATTTCATCTAAACGAATTTTAGCTTGACTTCCTCTTTTATTAAAATATTGATAAAAAACAGGATCAAAAGCGCTATAAAGGTAGGCTTTAAAATCAGCATAATAATTACCATAATTGGGTGGGTCGTTCCAAAGAAACTGGATACCATTATAAAAATCTGCTTTAATAGTAGGTACTTTTTCGTTTAATAAATTTCTAATTACTTGCTGCTGCCAATCATCCTGGCTTAACCTCAAAATATCAAGCAATGGAGCTAAATAACTCTGAGACCAGTTATTTTGTAAAAATAGTAATGACTTTTCCTTTTTTGTTTGATCTGGTCCAATGAGGTTTTGGAAAATAGATAAGGTGTCAATTGGCTTTGCTATTAACTCCTTTGTATTCACATTCAAATTTACATTGTAGTCAACCGGTAAGTCTGTAGCCAGACGCTGCTCCGACCAATAGCCATATTTTCTAAGAGCCATTTTATTTATGATAATCCCACGATCATCAAATAATAGGTAGGGTTCGACTATGTACAGTCTAGAAACTGCATTTTGTTGACTATTACCTAGTGATTGAGTGTTACTAGCCCCAAATGCTTGCTGTTCTGCAAAGGATACACCAACTTTTACTTGATCCTCAGAAGATACTTTTAGACCAATGTGCTCAACCTTTAAAAATTCTGAAAAGTATAATTTATACAAGCCAGATACAGAATCAAGAAGAATAAGCGAACTTGGATCTGATGGCATCGGCATAGCCTCAAACTCCCCATTTTTATACCTCTCAAATGAAATTTCAAAGCCAAGATCATTTAGCTCAGCTTTGTTTGAACTTTTCATAAGGCTTCTTAAAAAACGAGGTATACTTTGACTGTAGGACTTTTCCCTTCTATTAATGTATCGCTTATCATTAGCTTCTATTTTATCAATAAAATGAACATAGCCTTTATAAAAAGTTGAACCATCCTTTTCTATTAATAACTCATCAAGCCAAAAACTAATAGTATAGCCTAAATAATCATTTTCGATATGTAAAAGATCGTTCGCCTTAACAGACAAATTTCCATTCTTTTCTTCGAATTGTAGAACCTCTGGATTCAAGATTTTACACTTTGAGGCAGCTTTATTTTTTCCTAATAGCGTTTTTTTAAATCTTCTAAAATTTCTATTCCATTTACTGCTTTTTTTAGCATTAAGCACAATCTCGTCTAAGCTTTCATTTTTACTCTGCATTTCGATGATACTTCCTTTCGCGAGATTATGATAACGCTCAGAATTGATTATTAGAGTTTCATATAACAAATGCGTAATAATTAGCTCTTGAGTAATGTGCGGTAAAACATTAATTTCAAAATAACCATTGATATCACTTGCTGTACCAATACGGGAGTTATTTATAAATATATTGGCATCTGGTATTGGCTTTTTGGTTGTTCCGTCAATCAGCTGAAATTGCAACTTTATTTGCTGGGCATAGACCAATTGCATGCAATTTAATCCGATTAAAAAGAAAAACAATAGTCGTCTCATTCTTCAAGTGTGGTACTTATCTTTCAGAACATAGTCGTTAAGACTTTAGAAAGCTTTCCCATAATTGAGTTTTTTTTAGGTGCAAAAAAAGGTTCTAATTTTATTTTCGGATTATATTATTTATTAATATAAAAACCATCACAGAAATTATGTAAAACACTAATAATCTGAACAATACATTAGGTGTTTTCACCCTAACCAACCATCACGGTCTAAGCTTCTATACTGAATAGCTTCGGAAATATGATCGCCTGTGATGTTTTCAGATTTTTCTAAATCGGCGATGGTTCTTGAAACTTTTAAGATTCTATCGTAAGCTCTTGCTGAAAGGTTTAAACGTTCCATCGCATTTTTTAAAAGATCTAATGAAACTGCATCTAACTTGCAAAATTTTCGAATCTGCTTTACTCCCATTTGTGCATTGTAATGAATGTTTTCGTTTTCTAAAAAACGTTCAGATTGGATTTTTCTAGCCTCCATAACTCGCTCTCTAATAATCGTACTAAGTTCACCCCGACGTTCCTCACTTAATTTTTCAAACGGAACAGGTGTTACTTCAATATGAATATCAATTCTGTCTAATAATGGTCCCGAAATCTTTCCTAAATAACGTTGCATTTCTTGAGGAGATGAGGTCATTGGGGAATCTGGGTCGTTAAAATATCCACTCGGACTCGGATTCATACTTGCCACCAACATAAAACTCGATGGATAGGTAACGGTAAATTTTGCTCTCGAAATAGTTACTTCTCGATCTTCTAATGGTTGCCGCATTACTTCGAGAACCCCTCTTTTAAATTCAGGCAATTCATCTAAAAATAAAACTCCGTTATGTGAAAGTGAAATCTCTCCTGGTTGCGGGTAGGCACCGCCTCCAACAAGGGCTACATCGGAAATGGTATGATGAGGACTCCGAAAAGGTCGAGCACTCATAATTCCACCCTTCTTCAAGGTTCTTCCTGCTACCGAATGAATTTTAGTAGTTTCTAATGCTTCACCCAAAGTCATTGGAGGCAAAATACTCGGAAGTCGTTTTGCTAACATAGTTTTTCCTGAACCTGGTGGTCCAATAAGAATAATATTATGTCCGCCAGCTGCAGCAATTTCCATACAACGTTTGATGGACTCCTGCCCTTTTACATCGGCAAAATCAAATTCTGGATTTTCTAAATGGTTGTAAAACTCTTCTTTAATATCTAAAACGGTTTCTTTTAAAGGAATATCTTCATTAAAAAAGTCAATAACTTCTTTGATATTTTTTACTCCATAAACTTCAATTCCTTCAACGATGGCTGCTTCTTTTGCATTTTGTTCTGGAAGGATAAAGCCTTTAAACCCTTCTTCGTTTGCTTTAATGGATATTGGCAAGGCTCCTCGAATAGGTTGTAAGTTTCCGTCTAAAGAAAGTTCGCCCATAATAATGTATTCATCTAATGGATTTTTCGCTTTAATTTGTTCGGTAGCAATTAATATTCCCATTGCTAAAGTAAGGTCGTAAGCAGAGCCTTCTTTTCGCATATCTGCGGGCGACATATTGAGGATTAGTTTCTTTCCTGGAATTTTATAACCGTTGTTTTGTAATGCGGCAGCAATCCTAAAATTACTTTCTCTAATGGCACTATCTGGTAAACCTACTAAATGGTATCCAATTCCTTTATCTACGTTAACCTCAACGGTAATTGTATTTGCTTCAACACCAAATACAGCACTCCCATATACTTTTGTGAGCATAATGTTTCAATTTTAAAAAATAGGGAGTTAATAAGGGTTTGAAGATAGTAATTTTTTATGAAAATTTATTTTTTTAACATTTTTGTTTAGAGCTTATTTTACTGTGAATATTTTTTTTAATGAAACTGCTTCTCCAATATTTGAAAATCCTTCTAAAACAATTTCAAAATCGCCAGAAAGGTCTGATGTGTAAAAAGAAATCTTTATTTTATTTGAAGATAATTTTACAGAGGGTTCCCATAACAACTGGTTCCTGTAATCTGGTATTCTTGAATAAAATTCTTTATTTTCCTCTGTATATTCTTGTTTAAAATATTTTTTAATGGATAGTGGTTTAAACAGTTTTAAACTGGTAACATCTTTTTTATTCATTTCATCTTTAAAATTACCTTCCTTGGTTTCAATAGCAATAACCCCAGCATAAGTTTCTGCACCAAAATAAACTCTGTTTGGCTGTATGGTAATTTTTTTAACTTTAGACGATTTATAAGCAAGAAGCTCATCATAATCTTGCACCATAATACCGTCCATAAGCACTAAAGGTGCAGCACCATCGTTTACAAAATCCTTTCGATGCTTGATATAAAACGAAACCTCCCCTTCCATTCGTTTTTTATAAACAGGATCTATTACTTCAATAAAAGTTTCATTTAGCGTTGGAAAGTTTTTGTATTCATCTAAAATGTATGATACCGAATTCTCATCGTTATAAAAATATGGTTTTTGAATTATAGCCTGAATACTATCGGGTTTTACACTATAATAACTATTTTCTATTTGGTTGTTTATACTACGGTTGATGATAAAATCTTTGATAGAAGAATTAAAATGAAATTCATTAAAAGCTAATTTACTTTTATCAATTTCGATATTTTTATCAATGCTTAAATTGTATTTATTCCTATCTTTTCCAATTACTTGAATTAAAGCAACATCTCCATCATATTCTTCATTTAAGTAAAAATTGAAATCCCCACTCTTATTGGTTTTTACATTTTTTAAAAAGAAGGATTTTTCAGGAATTGAAACAGTAACACTTACATTTGAGGCAGGTAATTTTGAATTTTTATCAAGAATATTTCCACTTACTAATTCTCCTTTTTCCTCAGGAATAAATGGCCTTGGGAGTATTTTTCTGATTATTTTTTTATTTACATTATCCGAATAAAAATTTATTGCAGAATAATTTTTTACAGTATTTATTGTATCTATTTTTCTTACAGAAATTGAATAATTACCAAAACCGTATTCTTCTTTTGTATTTGTAAATTCAAGAGTCACTTTTTCTCTTTTTCCGTATATTTTTTTATCGGTGTTTATTTGAAATCTTCTGTTTAAAATTTCTTTATTTATTTCAGAAGTATTTAAAATGGGGTTCTCTTTTACCACCACATCTTTCTGGTTTCCTAAATAAGGGTTAATGATATTTAATTCACTTTCAAAAAACTGAAAACTGGTATTGTTCTGCATCCATTGTGTATAAGCCACCAATTTATAATTGCCCGAAGGAACCGTTGTTGGAATAAAAAAATCGCCATAACCTACACTGTTTTCAAGTTTAATTTTGTGTTTAAATACGGCTTTTTTATCTTTTCCTATTAATTCTACATAGGCTATTTTACTGGCTTTACTGGGTTTGTTTTTATCTACTTCTACACTATAAACTTTGTAGTATAAATATTCGCCAACAAAAAGTAAAGTAGCATTTTTGTGAACATAAACTCGCTCTAAAGGCAAATTTTTAAAACTACTATACACTTGTGCATTTAGTAAACTAATAAATAATAGGGTAAAGATGAATACATTATTTTTCATATTTTATTTTTTAATCTACCCAAAAATCAGGAACTATGTTACTTCCTAATGCAGTACAATCTCCGCAAGGTCTTGTCACCATATTAAAAGGACCAATGGTAGTTGTATCTATTATTACTTCTCCACTTGGTAATGCAATTGTATCAATACTATAAGATGCACCTCCCCAATAGGCTACTTCGTCTAATATTAATCCTGAAATTAAAGTACCACAACCTCCTGCTTCTGTATATTGATCAAGAGAACGGGGTTCGCAATAAATAGGAAAATTTGGTTGAGGTTCGTTTGGGTAATAGTCTTCATAATTAAAAAATATTCTTTTATCAGAAACGGTTGAAACATCGAAAAAGCCAATTACTTTTTCTTCTGAATTTGTTTCAGAAAAAATATTTCCACTAATAAAACCTGGTTGAGTCTGTGAAAATAAACTCCCTTCTCCAGAAAATTCATCTAATGTTTTATAAAAAGTATAAGCTTCTAAAGACTGAATAAATTGTTTTACTTTAATTGAATATCTCCAAGTTAAAATAAAATTTTCACTATTTATAAACCGTATTAAATGT
>JALWUJ010000097.1 GCA_027080135.1 Flavobacteriaceae bacterium
GCACCATATGTCTTTGAATTTAACAATTGAGAAAAGTATTTTTTTGCATTTGTAAAACTTCCAACGGCAAATAAACTATAGCCTTTTTTAAATACAAATTCTTCATTGTTATAATTACTCAAACTATTTTTATTAATTTTATTATTATTTTTATTATTTAAAGATAATATTTTAGATGGATTATTATTGAATAAAACTACTATTTTTGTTTTTCTAAATTTACAACAATGAAATTTAACACCAAAACAATTCACGGAGGACAAGAACATGATAAAGCTTATGGAGCGGTAATGCCTCCAATTTATCAAACATCAACCTATGCACAAACCACTCCAGGAGGGCATAAAGGTTTTGAATATTCTAGAACTCACAATCCAACTAGAGCTGCATTAGAACGTTCTTTTGCAAGTTTAGAAAACGGAAATTTTGGTTTGGCTTTTAGTAGTGGTTTGGCTGCAATTGATGCAGTAATGAAATTATTGCAACCTGGTGATGAGGTAATTTCAACCAACGATTTATACGGAGGTTCCTACCGTTTATTTACTCAGATTTATGCAAAATTTGGAATAAAATTTCATTTTATTGGAATGGAGAATGCAGATAGGATTGAAGATTTTGTAAATGAAAACACAAAACTTATTTGGGTAGAAACTCCCACCAACCCAATGTTGAATGTTATTGATATAAAAAAAGCAGCATCTATTGCTAATAAGCACAATATTTTATTAGGAGTAGATAATACATTTGCAACACCGTACTTGCAACAACCATTAAATTTAGGAGCCGATATAGTAATGCACAGTGCCACTAAATATTTAGGAGGACATAGCGATATTGTAATGGGTGCCTTGGTGGTAAAAGATAAAGACTTAGCAGATAAATTATATTTTATTCAGAATGCAAGTGGAGCCATTTGTGGACCACAAGACAGTTTTTTAATGTTGCGAGGAATTAAAACATTACACGTTAGAATGCAGCGTCATTGTGAAAACGGAAAAGCAGTAGCTCATTATTTAAACAATCATCCAAAGATTGAAAAAGTATATTGGCCAGGATTTGAACATCATCCAAACCATAAAGTTGCAAAAGCTCAAATGAGTGATTTTGGTGGAATGATTTCATTTACAACTAAAGGGAATAGTTACGAAGATGCTATTAAAATTGTTGAGAAACTTAAAATATTTACACTTGCCGAAAGTTTGGGAGGTGTTGAAAGTTTATCTGGACACCCAGCAAGTATGACTCATGCAAGCATTCCAAAAGAAGAACGCGAAAAAACAGGAGTGGTAGATTCGTTAATTAGATTGAGTGTCGGTATTGAGGATGAAGCAGATTTAATTGAAGATTTACGTCAAGCTATCGGCTAATTTAAGTAGTAAATATAGCCAAAATTTAACCAATAATGCCATTCGTTTGCTTTGTTTTCAGGAACATCCGGATTTAATCCATCCACCCAGTTTGAAAAATAATACTGGATACGACTGTCTAGCATTAAATCACTAGACTTATTTAATTTGTAACGAACACCAACGCTACCTAAAAAAGCCCAAGTATTTCCACCGTCATTATTGATAGTTGTTTCGGGATCGTATTTTCCACCATAGTAGTCACCATCATTATTATACGTTATATTTGGGTTGTATGCAATCCAATGAAAACCAGCACTAATAAAAGGAGCTAATTTATAACCTCCTGCATCAAAATCTCTAATACTTAAAGGAAAGTATTCTAGTTGAGCCCCTATTTCAAAAATTTGAGTTTCCCCTTTCATAGATCTTAAAAAATCAGGGCCTTGACCCTGCTGGTCATCTGCAACCCATCTTCCTAAGTGATCGAGTTTTGTTTTATGGTAATCTATTTCAGATCTAATTTTAAAGTGATCATTAAAGTATTTATCTCGTGTATAACAATTACAATCTGCTCTATAAGCAAAATTCATATAATGAACAATTCCAACAGCTATAGATGAGTTTCCAAAATTAGTCTCATTATCATTACGTTGGCCAAAATCTGAGTATAAAGCAAGGGGTCCAACAATCACTCCAATCTCGTGTGAGAAGCCGAGTTGACTGTAAATTTCTTGTTTTGGAAACACAAGAAATAAGGCTACCAATAACATTATTCTGTTATTCATTTTAATTGTAGGTTTAGGTTGAGACGTAACAAATATATAAAAACTAATGTAAACTAAAATTAATAACTCATAAATAGTATATTTATTGAATAATCATCTCCTTTTTTTAGATTAGCTGTATATTTGCAAAATATTTAATCTTAACAGTTTCAATAAATTAAATTTTATGAAAGAAAGTATAAAAGAATTCATTTTATCTGTTGAAAAAATGAATCCAAACGAGCCTGAATTTATGCAGGCAGTTACCGAAGTAGCCGAAGTTGTTATTCCTTTTATAGAGGAAAACAAAGAGTATCAGGGCAAAAAATTATTAGAGCGTATGGTAGAACCAGAACGCACAATAACTTTTAGAGTTCCTTGGACCGATGATAATGGCGAAATTCAAGTAAATAGGGGGTATAGAGTAGAATTTAACTCTGCAATTGGACCTTATAAAGGTGGTTTGCGTTTTCACCCTACTGTAAACCTAAGCATTCTTAAATTTTTAGGTTTCGAACAAGTTTTTAAAAACAGTTTAACAACACTTCCTATGGGAGGTGGTAAAGGAGGATCTGATTTTAATCCAAAAGGAAAATCCGACGCCGAAGTAATGCGTTTCTGTCAAAGTTTTATGACAGAACTTTCAAGACATATTGGACCTAATACCGATGTTCCTGCAGGAGATATTGGAGTTGGTGGAAGAGAAATAGGGTTTTTATTCGGACAATATAAAAGATTGAGAAACGAGTTTACAGGAGTACTTACTGGAAAAGGAATGTCTTTTGGAGGTTCGTTAATTCGTCCAGAAGCTACAGGTTATGGTAATGTTTATTTCGCTAAAAATATGTTAGCTACAAAAGGTGATTCTTTTGAAGGTAAAACAGTTGTAATTTCAGGTTCTGGTAATGTAGCTCAGTATGCTGCCGAAAAAGTAAACCAGTTTGGTGGAAAAGTAGTTACTATGTCGGATTCTGGTGGTTATATTTATGACGAAGCTGGTATCGATTCTGAAAAATTAGCTTTTGTAATGGAGCTTAAAAACATAAAACGTGGTCGTATTAGCGAGTACGTTGCTAAATATCCTTCTGCTAAATATTTTGCAGGAGAGCGTCCATGGTCTGTTACTTGCGATGTTGCTCTTCCTTGTGCAACTCAAAATGAATTGAATAAAGAAGAAGCAGAAACATTAGTAAAAAATGGATGTACTTGTGTGGGTGAAGGAGCAAACATGCCTTGTACTCCAGAAGCTATTGAAGTATTTTCAGAAAACAAAATATTATTCTCTCCTGGAAAAGCTTCAAATGCTGGTGGTGTTGCCACTTCAGGACTAGAAATGTCTCAAAATTCACTTCGTTTAAATTGGACTTCAGAAGAAGTTGACCAAAAACTACACACCATCATGAACGATATTCACGATGCTTGTGTAAAATATGGAAAAGACGAAACAGGATATGTAGATTACGTAAAAGGAGCAAATATTGCTGGCTTTGTGAAAGTAGCAGATGCTATGATGGCACAAGGCGTAGTTTAATAATTATCTTTTTATAAATACCAAAAAGGTTGTCTTTTAGTAGGCAACCTTTTTCTTTTAAAATCAATGTAAAATAAATAGTATTTTAGCCTGTTATATTTATAGAAATTATACTTACAAATGAAGAAATTAATTCTTATAATTTTACTACTGAAAGTTGTTTTACTACAAGCTCAAAATTTTGAAAATAGTTGGATAGGATATTTTTCTTACGTTTCTATAAAAAGTATTTCCGAAGGAAATGACAAAATATATGCAGCTGCCGAAAATGCTATTTTTACTTACGACCTTTCTACACAAGAAATAAAAACAGTTTCTACAATTAACGGACTTTCTGGGAAATCTATTACCACCGCATATTACAGTGAAAATTTTGGAGCATATGTTATTGGATATGAAAATGGTCTAATGGAAATAATTTTTGATGGAGAAGATTCAATTTTAAAAGTAGTGGATATTGTTGAAAAGCAAACCATACAACCAGACAAAAAGAATATTAATAATTTTTATGAATACAACGGGAGATTATATATCTCTACTGGTTACGGAATTTCTGTTTACAATTTAGATACTTTAGAATTTGGAGACACTTACTTTATTGGCGATTTAGGTTCACAAATTAACATAACACAAACCACTGTAAATAACGAGTATATTTACGCAACATCATCTACAGACGGAGTAAAAAGAGCCTTGGTAGATAATGATGATTTAATAGACTATCAAAACTGGAGTTTTGTTACAGGAGGTGGTTATAAAGGCGTCCAAACTTTAGGAGATGAAGTTTTTTTAGCTAGAAATGACAATCAAATTTTTACATTTTCTTCAAATACAGGATTGGTCTTTGTTGCTAATATCAACTCACCAATTGTCAATTTTTTAGTAAAAGACAATATATTAACCCTTACCACAAAAGATTTTATAAATGCGTATTCGGTTGGGTTTAATTTAATTTCTAGTGTAAATACCTTACCAGATTTCGATTTTGTTTTACAGTCTGGATTAGCTTTCAATAATGTGTTTTACCTAGGAACCGAAGAAGATGGTATGCTAGTAGTTCCTTTTGGCACAAAC
>JALWUJ010000098.1 GCA_027080135.1 Flavobacteriaceae bacterium
TTATAAAAGATATATTCTAGATTTATGTTGCTTGGCAATTTGGAACGATAAAGAAATAGATTCCTCTGAATATTCCTTTCTTAAAAACCTTGTGGAGGTCTTGGAATTACCCGAAAAATTAATTTCTGAAAACATCCATTTTATAAAAATGTTTTCCGAAAAACATTCAAAAAGTATTAGTTTATTTGAATATAACAACCCATTAAATCAAATTTACAACCAAGCTTCTTCAACAGTAAAATTATTAATAACCCGAAACAAAAATAGACTGATAAAAGAATTGGAAGAAAGTGGAGAACTTGTTAAATTATTAGGTCAATCTACCTTAAGAGAACTAAATACCGAGGAAAAAAATAAGGTAAAAGAACAACTATTAGATATTTGTAAAACCATACCTTCATTAACTATTTTCTTAATTCCAGGAGGTAGTTTATTACTTCCTTTATTGGTAAAATACATACCCAATTTGTTACCCTCCGCCTTTCATGACAACCGAATTGACAACAAAATAGAACAAAGTAAATATTACCCGAAACCAAAAACGACAAAATAGTCTTTATATTTAATAAATTTACTATCTTTGTAATATTCTGATTTTAAAAACTCATTAGTATGAAATTCCCCAAAATTATATTCGCACTAACTGCTTTTTCAGTATTTGTTGCGTGTAATAGCGATGATAATAACGATATTTCTAATAATGATTATAGCGATATTTACAATTTACCCAGCACTCCCTATAATTATAGCAATCCTAATTTCCCAGAAACGTTTACCCCCTATGTTTTAGGTTTTGACAACACACCAACAGACAATCCAATTACCGATGATGGGGTTACTTTAGGAAGAGTTTTATTTTACGATAAAAACATGTCTGCCAACAATACTAAAGCTTGTGCAAGTTGCCATTTACAAGAATTTGGATTTTCAGACAACAAACCCAAAAGCGAAGGATTTGAAGGAGGTCATACTTTTAGAAATTCTATAGGATTTGCCAATACTGGTTTTTACAAAGCAGAAAACATGTTTTGGGATCATCGGGCTGCTACTTTAGAAGAACAAGTTTTAATGCCAATTCAAGATGATGTAGAAATGGGTATGACTTTAGAAGGTTTAGTAGAAAAAATTGGAGCTTTAGATTATTATAATCCTTTATTTGAAAATGCTTTCGGAAGTAAAACCGTAACAAGCGATAAAATCTCAAAAGCACTTTCACAATTTGTACGTTCCATATACTCCTTCAATACCAAGTATGATGAAGGAATAGAAATTACCAACGATATTTTTGTAGATTTTCCCAATTTTACAGCTCAAGAAAATTTAGGAAAAGATATATTTAATGGAAAACTTACCCCAGGAGCAATAGGAACTTGTATTACCTGCCATATGCCTAATGCAACCCCATTACATTTTGAGCAACCCGTACCAGACAACGCAAACCAAGTTATTTTTAGTGGTGCCGAGCCCGATAATATAGGTTTAGATGAAGACATTAATGTAGAAGATAATGGTGTTGGAGCTTTCTTAGGTATTGAATCTTTATACGGACATTTTAAAACTCCTTCCCTTCGGAATTTAGAATTAACTGCTCCTTATATGCATGATGGTAGATTTGCTACTTTAGAAGAAGTGGTTGAACATTACAGCACAGGTGTAAAACCACATCCTTACCTTTCTGCCCATATGAAAGATGGTGATGGAGGACCTAGACACTTAAATTTAACCGATGAAGAATCGGCTGCATTAGTAGCATTCTTAAAAACATTAACAGACTACGAATTAATTTATGACGAAAAGTTTTCAGACCCATTTGTAGACTAACTTTATTTTATTTCATATACAACTATTAGAAGGCTTTATTAATTTGAAGCCTTCTTTTTGTTGAAAACTTTTGCCCCAAATACACGAATCTTTATGAATAAAACTAGAATAATTAAAGGACTAAAATAATTATAACAAAAACACTTACTTTAGTAAAAAAATATAGTGAACCACTACAGTCCAAAAGATATTTTTAATTCGTATGCAAAACAATATCAAGATAAATTTATGAATTTTGATTTGTACCACGAAACTTTTGATGCTTTTTGTAAACTGATTAAAACCAAAAGTGCTTCTATTTTAGAAATTGGTTGTGGCCCAGGGAATATTAGTAAGTACCTTCTTAACAAACGTCCCGATTTTAAGTTACTAGGAATTGATATTGCTCCCAATATGATTAATTTGGCAAAGAAGAATAATCCTTCAGCAGATTTTAAATTAATGGATGCCAAACATATTTCGGAAATAAAAACAAAATTTAATGCTGTGATGTGTGGTTTTACCTTTCCGTATTTGAATAAAAAGGAAGTGTTACAGCTTATAAAAAACGTTTCAGAATTACTAGAACAAAATGGCATTTTCTATATCAGCACGATGGAAGATAAATATTATAAATCGAAATTCCTTCCTAAAGGGAATGACTCTAAAAAGGGCTTATTTACTTATTATCACGAAGCAGATTATTTGGTGGAAGCCCTTCACAAAGAAGGTTTCAAAATAGAGATTGTTGAACGAAAAAACTATCCTGAACCCAAAGATAATTCCAAAGATTTAATAATAATTGCTAAAAAAATTAACCCAACCACAATTTAAAATCCTTAACACGCTCACGAGCTACAATAACTTCTTGGTCTAAGTTGCAAGTCAATTTTAATTCTAAACGAGAGTTAGTATAAGAGATAATATCTTTTATAGCATTGATATTGATATAAAATTTACGATTGATTCTAAAAAATACTTTGGGTGAAAGTTCTTGTTCTAACTGCTCTAAGGTAGAATCTAACAAATAACTTCTTCCGTTTTTGGTATGAGCATAGGTTCCTTTGTTTTCAGAATAAAAACATTCTATTTCATCTACAGGAATCATTTTTAAATGTTGTCCTATCTTAGTGGTAAATCGTTTTTTATATTCCCGTTCTAAAGGATTGCTAAGTAGCTTTTTTATGTCTTCAAAGTTAAGTTGTACATTGCTTTTGGGCACTTTTAATTCTTTGTATTTTTCTACGGCTACTTGTAATTCTTCTTTATCTATAGGTTTTAACAAATAATCGATACTATTTAGTTTAAAGGCTTGGAGTGCGTATTCATCAAAGGCAGTAGTGAAAATGATGGCACTTTTTATTTTTACTTCATCAAAAATATCGAAAGACAAACCGTCACTTAATTGAATATCTAAAAATATTAAATCGGGATGTTCGTTATTTTTAAACCAAGTGATGGATTCCTCTACACTATGAAGTGATTTTGTAACCGAAAGATTCAATTTTTCAAGCATTCGTTGCAATCTTCTTGCGGAGGCCTGTTCATCTTCAATAATAATAATCTTCATAAAATTTAAAATTTATTGGTTCTTTTAAACTCTTCTTCTTCTCGTTCCATAAATTCTTTAATCTTTCGATCTTCCCAATCTTTAAAGAATTTAAAATCGTCTTTAAACACTTTTAGCCAGTGGAAAAACAATCCAATTCCCCAGAAAAAAGGGGTGGTAAACATTGGCCATTTTGGGATTTCTATATTTGCAAATCCGCTTTGAAAAATCCCTAGATTAATTAATATAAGTATCGTGTTCACAATAATGTAAACCGTTAAATGCATATAAAAATCCTTTATTTCTTTTACTCTTTTTTGTGCTTTTTTATATTTTCTATCGTTGGTATCCATAGTAATTAATTCCATTGGTTATTTTCGTTATTATCTTCGTCCATATATTCTTTAATCTTTCGGTCTTCCCAATCTTTATTCATAAACGGAACCCAATTAAAGGCCTTTATAGCGTGGATGATAATACCAATACCCCAACCAAAAGCTGCCCATAAAAACCAAGGGCGTGACCATTGATTAGAATAATAATTTAAACCTGCTAAAAATGAAATTGTTATAATATATGACATTAAATTGGAGTAAAACTTTTTTAATATAGCCACTCGTTCTTTAGCTCTTAAATACTTGCTTTCTTTATTAAAATTATCCATTTGTTTATTATTTATTGTTATTCATTATAATTTATTGTTACTTAAATGATGACCTTTCAAAAGTTTTTACAACCTTAAAAATCAATCTTACACTTAATCCTAATCCAACCCAAATAAACCAAGGCGTTTCCCAATTGTTTGTATAATAATTTAAGCCTGCCAAAATGAGTATAATCAAAAAATAAGTTATGACTTTTGTATAAAACTTTTTGATTTTATCAATCCGTACTTTAGATCTAATGTATTTTCTTTCTTTATATAAATTTTCTATCATCCTATTATTATTTAAAATTGGTATAATCGTCTTCTTCCATAAACTGTTTTAGTTTTCTTTCTTCCCAGTTTTTTCCTAAAAAAGGGTGGTAATTAAAAACTTCCATTGCATGTCCTGCTAACCCTAAACCCCAACCTGCAATCGGAAAAATTGCCCAAGGAAAACCTGTAGATCTAAGATTTAACATTATAAATACAGGTACCATTATTAAGTACACTGTTAAATGAACATAAAATCCTTTTAACTTTTCTACATGTTCTTTGGCACGTTTATATTTTAACTCGTTGATATAAGTAGATTGTGTTTCCATAACTTTTGTTTTTTTAGTTAATAAGGGAATTGAAACCGTAAAATGAGTTTTATCTTTTTGTATTGATACTTCTTTATTAGTAAGCAAAGCATACCGTTGTTTAATGTTTTGAAGTCCTACTCCCGTACTAGGTTTAATAATTTGTTTGGGTTGAATATTATTTTTTATTAATAATTTTCCGTTTTGCTCATCAATAGAAATAAATAGCTTTTTTGAAGGAGTAACCACATTGTGTTTTACGGCATTTTCTAATAATAACTGAAGCGACAAAGGCACTACTTTAGCATCTGGATTCGATAAAGTTTCAGGAAGTGAAAAATCGATACTATTTTCAAAACGCATTTTTATAAGTGACATATACAATTTTGCAAATTTCAATTCCTCTTCAACCGAAACCAAATCTTTGTTTTTTTGCTCCAACACATAGCGATATACTTTAGAGAGCGAAGTGGTAAATTTGGTTGCAGCATCAGGATTTTCCTCAATTAAACTTGTTAACACATTTAAGCTATTAAACAGAAAATGAGGATCTAATTGATTTTTTAAAGCATCGAATTTTGCCGAAGCTGTTCCCGCAATAATCTTCTGTTCTTTTATCTTATTTTCCTGAAGATGTTTGTAATAAAAAATACCTAATATTGCCAAACTCACAATAATAGCGATAATAATTGTGATGTAGTAATCTTGTGGAGTTTCAGAAGATATAAATTCATTAAAAGTATTATTTCCAAAAATTACTTCGTGAACAATTCGAATAAAAAACACACTAATTGTAGTAACACATATAACACCAACAATTAAAACAGCAACTGTTTTTAAAGTATAAAATGTGTCTTTGAAACTTTTAAGAACATATTTAAAAAAGTAGCCGTTTGCCAAGTATAACACTATTGCATACAACTGATTGTAAGCAAAAGAAACCAACAAATCTAATCCGTTTGCATACGAAAAACCATTATTGTATTGTATTAAAACAATAACAATAAAAACAATGGTTCCTACAAAAAACGCCTTCCCTATTTCTTTTAATAAATTAATCATTAGTTACAATTTTCTGCTAATAAATCTTTGGCACGTTGCAAACCTCCCATTGGGTAAAATTTTCCTGTTGGTTGATAATCTTTAAATAACACGATAGCCTTTTTTAACTCATTACAATAAGGGTCTATAGGTTTTCCGAAGAATTTTGCTCCACCAATATCCCATTCTGCCTTGTTTAAAATTACTCTTGGGTTATTGGGTGCTTTTGTAATAGCAGTTTGATAAATTTCTGAAACTTTTCCACCATATTTCATTCCGTAAACAGCTCCATCTTGGGCTACCCAAACGGTGTACCAGAGTGCATCTAATAACATTACTTCTATTTCGTCTTTTGCTAAAACTTTAGAATCGTTTAAATAATTTAACGCTTTGTCCATTTGGTTTTTTAGTTTAGTTTCGTCTGTTTCGCCAAAACTATTTACCACCAATATATACGAAACGTAAAACGATGGTAACCATTCGTCAGGTTCCGCTTTTGAAATACGTTCAAATAAATTAACAGCTTCCATTGGTTTTTTTGCTTCCCATAAATCCAAAGCTTTTTGCATTCCTTTTTCGTAAGGAGTTTGGCTAATTCCTGAAAAGGTAATAAGTGAAATAATTATGATAATTATATTCTTCATATTTTGTGGTTTTAATCGATTATTATTTCAAAACTTTTTGTTTCTCCTCCCTTTATTTCAAAAACAGAATCTTTCCATTTGGGAGGTCCCATAACTGTATCGGGATTGTTGGAAGTTCCGTTGTCTTCCTTAGGTAAAATACCCATAATTAAGTCTAATTCTCCATTATCATTTTCGTCGTGATAAACCGAAATAGCATAAACCCCATCTGGAATATCGGTAAAAGTTACATGAGATTTTAAGTCCTTTATTTCTGAAGAAAGTGACAATTTAGGTTCTCTTAAAAAAGTTTCTTCTTCCACAAACAAACCGACTCTTGCTTTACCATTGTTAGATTCAAAACCAGACATTGAAACTTCAATAGTATTTTGTGCTTGAAGAAAAAAACTTGTCAATAAAATAGTGAAATAAGTAAGTACCGTTTGCATAATATAATTTTTGGTTGATTAATTACAGGACAAATATCCAACAAGTAAAGCTAGTTAAAAAAAGGCGTTTACCCAATTGTTATTTTTATAGGATGAAATGTAATTATACTTTTTGTAATAAATATTACTGTACACTTTCTTAAAATAAGTGTATTTTTGTTTTATCTGAAATAAATATGATGAAACTTGACATTACTACTTCACAATTTCAAAAAAAAGTTATTGAAAACAAAAGACCAACAGTGGTAGAAATTTATACCTTACGTTGTCCCAATTGTAAAGTTATTGATCCAATATTTAAAGCTACAGCTGAAACAAATAAAGATATTTTTTCATTTTATAAACTCAATGCTTCAGAAAATATGGAAATCGCAAAACGGTATAAAGTATTAGGTGTTCCTACTTTATTATTTTTTACACAAGGTGTATTAGTCGATAAAAAAACTGGGGTAATGAAGCAGGAAAATATCGAAAAAAGATTAGCAAAAGTTTCTGTGTACGATAAAGAAAAAGCCTTAAGTAAAGAAGTAAAGGGGTATTTTAAAATGCCTTGGCATTAATTGTTTTTTTCTCGCAAAAGCACAAAGACAAAGAAAATTTGTTGGCTAAATACATTTAAATTTCGTGAGAATTTAACTCAATAATAGCACAGAAAATAAAAAATCTAAAGGGGTTTATAATTCGTGGACATTCGTGTAATTAGTGTCTCAAAAAAATAAAGGCTTGTTCAGGTAGCCTTTGTAGCTTTGCGTCTTTGCGAGAACATTTTACAAATTATCCAACTGATTCTCAACTCCATCATCGCTTATAGTCCAAAAGAAACCTACAAAAAAGAACTGATCCGCTGCAGGAAGTAAAGCTCGTCTGTTAAAATTTCCGTTGGCATCTGGGATTCTAGAATATTGGTAACCATTTATATTTTTAAAAGCAAAAACATTATTTATAGATGCATATAATATTTTCTGTGGACTTATTAAATACGCCCAATTTAAGCTCACACTGTTATAGTTTTTAGTTTTTTCTTGCAGAAACCCTTCAATATTAGGATTGGTATATGTACGACCACTTCCAAATTGATAACTAAAGCCAAACTGACTCTTCCAATCTTCTATCCAATATTTAGCCACTACCGATAAATTATGAGTATTGGCGAAAGGAGGTGTTGCTATAATGGGATAATTTTGATATTCTCTTTCGGAATCTAAATAAGAATAACTCACCCAATAGTCCATATCCTTAAACGTTTTGTTATCTCTCCAAAACAAATCCAAACCTTGAGCAAAACCATCTCCGTTACTGGTAAAATCACTACTAAAAACAGGATTTTCGGTATCGTAAGTCACTAGGTTTTTATATTCTTTTCGATAGATTTCTGCTCTAAAAATTCGGTTATTAGCAACATATTGATAATTGGCAATATAATGCTGTGTTTTTTGAGCTTGCAAGTCTTGAGTGTATTTTAAAATCGTGTTGGTAGGCTGCTGATAAAAATCGCCATAAGCAATCGACAACTGACTATCCTTTCCTGTTTTTATAGCAAAAGAAGCTCTTGGCGAAAAGGTAAATTCTTTAAATAAATTACTATACTCTCCTCGAACACCTAGTTTTAAAGCCACTTTTTTAGTGAAAATAATATCGGCTTCGGTAAAAGCAGCACTTATATTATTGTTGAAGCCTAAGTTTATAATTATGTTTTCTCCTGTAAAATCTTCTGTAAAATCGGTTAAAAATTGCTCTGCTCCAAAACTCATTTTAAAACGGCTACTAAAATGTTTTCGAAGTTTAAATTTAAGGTGAGCTGCATTTTCCAAATCGTTAATCTTATCGTTGGCAAGGGTTAATTTTGTTTTTGCATAGGAATAACTCACTCCTCCAAAAAGCTTCCAGTTATTTGACAAACTTCCGCTATAACTAGCATTGCTATAAAAATTATTGTTGTTTAGTTGGTAGTGAATTCCGTTGGGAAGGTCAATATCTTCTTGAGTTAATTCAAAATTAGTGGTATCGAAAGCCGCATATATTTTTAGCAATCCGTTTTCAAATTTTCTTCTAAAAACCGTTTCTCCTGAAGCAGCTTCATAAGGTTTTTCCCAATCGTTTCTATCGGGAAGCAAGGCGATATATGGAGCCAAATTTATATAAGAAGCATTCACGCTTAGCGAAGCTTTTTCCCATTTTTGAGTGTTTCCTAATCCAAGACCTACACTCATAATAGAAATATCGGTCTTTTCCTGAACGGGTTCGTCGATGGTGTTCAGCAATAAAACCGAAGACAATGCTTGTCCGTATTCCGAGGAATATCCTCCTGTTGAAAAGGTAATTCCGTCGAACAAAAAAGGACTATAACGTCCACGTGTGGGTGTGTTATTGGTAGTAGGAGTATATGGCGTAAATACTCTTATTCCGTCAATAAATATCTGTGTTTCGTCGGCATCTCCTCCCCTCACAAAAAGCCGCCCGTCTTCGGCAACTGTGGTGGTTCCAGGCAAAGTTTGCAAAGCCCCAACAAAATCGCCCAAAGCACTTGCAGTGGTTACTACATCTAATGGTTTTAAGACTGAAACTTTACTGTTATCGCTCGCTTCAAAAGTCCCTGCACTAATTACTACAGTTTCTAAAGAATTTACATCTTCTCGTAATTTAATCTGAAGATTTTTCATTTCTGAAACATCTTTTGAAATAGAAAATTCTTCAAATGATAAAAAGGAAACGATTAAAGTTTGCATTCCTCCTTCTGAAGTTTCAAAAGAAAAATTTCCGTTTTCATCTGAAGAAGTTCCGTCGTAAGTTCCTTCCAAATAAATATTGGCACCTAAAATGGGAGTTCCGTTGTTTTCAGAAACAGTACCTGAAATGATGGTTTGAGAAAAAGCAACAAAGGGCATTAACGTAATAAGGAGTATTAATAGAAAGATAATTGTTATTTGATTTTTTAAAACCTTCATAATAGTTTATTATTTTATTCTGCAAAAATGAAATGTATATTTCAAGTTTCAGAATAAAAATAACTCAATTGTAAATTTATCAATCTCAATTGTAAAAATAACTTTTTGACACCTATTTTGTTAAATGATTTTAATTAACTCTCAAAAAATAATATTATCAAATACCTTTGTAACAAATAACAATCAAACGCTACTAACAGAGCAATTAACTTTCCATCATTGAACAAAGAACTCGAACATCGTTTTGTAACTCAACTAGAAGAGAATCAAAATATCGTGCATAAAATCTGTAGATTGTACACTCACGACCAAGATTCTCACAACGATTTGTTTCAGGAAATTACCATACAGTTATGGCGTGCTTTCCCGAAGTTTCGAGGTGATTCAAAATTTAGTACTTGGATGTATCGCGTTGCATTGAACACAGCAATTACGCTTTACCGAAAATCTAAACGACAAATAAACACACAAGATTATGAATCGATTAGTTTTAAAATAAAAGCTGAAGAATATGATGATACCACCGAGCAACAATTAAAGTTGATGTATGTAGCAGTTAAAAAATTAAATGATATTGATAAAGCATTGGTTTTTCTTTATTTGGAAGATAAATCCTATAAAGAAATTTCTGCAACTCTGGGGATTAGCGAGGTAAATGCTCGTGTTAAAATGAATAGAGCAAAAGATAAATTACGTAAAATATTAAATCCGTAAAACTATGGATGAATTGGATAAATTAAAAAAAGAATGGCAGTCTAGGGAACTAGACCTTCCGAAGATGAGCTATAACGATATTTATAAGATGTTACTTAAAAAGTCGTCTTCTATCGTAAAATGGATTTTCATAATTAGTTTAGGTGAGTTAGTTTTTTGGCTCAGTCTTTATTTTGTTATTCCTGATGATAATATGAAACTAATGCACGATATGGGAATAGGTCCATTTATGTATTATACTAATATTATTCATTTTATAGTTTTTGGGACTTTTATCATTTTCTTTTATAAGAATTATCGAGCCATCCAAGTAACAGATAATACAAAAAAATTAATGTCTAACATTTTAAAAACACGAAGAACTGTTAGATATTTTGTAATTTATAATGTAGGAATGTTTGTTTTATCGAGTATTTTTATTGATAGCTTTTTTTACTCGAACAGTAATAAATTGTATAAGGTAATGGATTTTGCTAGCAAAGGTGTTCCTCAAGAAAATTTTGCCAATGTATTTATAATTACTCAAGTTTTGGTAGGAGTTGCTGTTATTGGGCTTTTAATTTTGTTTTATTGGTTAATCTACGGAATCTTACTGAAACGATTAAAAAGTAATTATAAGGAATTGCAAAAAATGGATTATTAATAATTATTTTTTTTCGCTTTTTTGCTTCCTTCATACATATCGTAACGCACCAATTTACTTTCTAACTTTCCGTTAAAAAGTTTTATTCTTCTTGAAGGACGCAAACCCACGTGTTTTAAAGCTTCCATATTACTGGTAATTATCCATGCTTGTGTTCCAGGATAATTGTGTTTTAAAGTAGTACCTATAGATGAATATAATTTTTCAGCATCTACTTGCAAACGTTCATCGTAAGGAGGATTAAAAATAATAAATAAAGAGCGTTCTGTTTCTTTTTTACTTTCAAAAAAATCTTGTTTTTTTACTGAAATAAATTCTTGAAGATTGGCACTTTTAATATTTTCTTTTGCTTTTTGAACTACATCTCCTTCCATATCAAATCCTTGAATTTTATAATGAAAATCACGAATTTTCTTTAAGGCTGCATTTTCAATAACTTCATATAAATCTACATCAAAATCTGGCCAGTTTTCAAAAGCGAATTCATCTCTGTTTAAATTAGGAGGAATGTTACAAGCAATCATTGCCGCTTCGGTTAAAATAGTACCACTACCGCACATAGGATCTAGTAAATCGCATTGTCCGCTCCAACCTGCTAACATTACCATTCCTGCTGCTAACACTTCATTAATAGGAGCCATAGTGGTTGCTACTTTATAACCTCTTTTATGAAGCGATTGCCCAGAACTATCTAATGAAAGTGTACAAATATTACGATCTATATGAATGTTTACCCGAAGTGTTGGATGGTCCAAATCTACATCGGGACGTCTTCCTTCATTATCACGAAACCGATCTACAATGGCATCTTTGGTTTTTAAAGCAATGTATTTTGAATGGGTAAACTTATCTGAAAAAACCGTAGCATCTACTGCCAAGCTACCATCTACATCCATATATTTTTCCCATGGAATGGAATATACTTTTTTGTAAATATCGGCTTCTGTAAAAACATTAAAAGAAGTTATTGGCTTTAAAATTTTAATAGCTGTTCGGCAGCAAAGATTGGCTTTGTACATAAAACCAGTATCACCTTCAAAAGAAACGTTCCTAGTACCAATTTCAACTTTTGAAGCACCAAGTTTCCGAAGCTCTGATGCTAATATTTCTTCTAGACCATATAAGGTCTTTGCAAGCATTTTAAAGTTTTTATTCATTATTCAACCTATCCATTCTAATTAAAGGGACAAAAATACTTAATTTAGTGCCGCAAATAATTTTTTATGCAAAAAGAAACCAAAAAATGGTATGCATCGTGGTTTGATTCGCCATACTACCATATTTTATATAAAGATAGAGATGATACAGAAGCTGGTATTTTCATGAAAAACCTAACTTCGTATTTACAGCTCCCTAAAAATGCTGAGATTTTAGACCTTGCTTGCGGAAAAGGTCGTCATTCTGTATTTTTAAACGAATTGGGATATAGAGTTACTGGTGTAGATTTATCGCCACAGAGCATCGCCTTTGCCAAACAATTTGAGAATGATTCTTTGCATTTTGAAGAACACGATATGACGGTTCCGTTTCCTAAAAAGTTCGATGCTGTTTTTAACTTGTTTACCAGTTTTGGTTATTTTGAAAATTCGGAAGACAATATTAATACCATTAAATCTATAAAAGCAGAACTTAAACATAATGGATTAGGAGTGATTGATTTTCTAAATGCTGAATTTGTAAAACGGAATTTAGTCCCTTCCGAAATAAAAATTGTCGATGGAATTGAATTTAAAATTCAACGGAAAATTAAAGATGGTTTTATCATAAAAAACATTAGCTTTAACGATAAGGAGCATAACTATACATTTACCGAGCGTGTAAAAGCTATTGAATTAGAAGATTTTAAAAATTGTTTTAAAAGTTTGGGTATAGAATTGTTACATTGTTTTGGAAACTATCAACTTCAGGAATTTAAGGAAGCAGAATCAACCCGTTTAATTTTAATTTTTAAATAATTTTAAATGACTTATCTCTTACTTTTTTTATCGGTTGCTTTGGGTTATGTTATTGCTACGTTTTTAAAAGTAAAAGAACTGAAGTCTCTTTCTATTTACCTTGCCTTTAGTGGTGCTTTTTTATTGGCAGTTACTATTTTTGAGCTACTTCCACAAGTTTACGAAGCACCTTCAAAAGAAATAGGAGTTTTTATTATCGCTGGAATATTATTGCAAATTTTCTTAGAAATTTTCTCTCAAGGTGCCGAGCACGGTCATGTTCATACTCACCAACATAAAAATACTTTTCCTTGGCTTTTATTTATAAGTTTAAGTATTCATGCACTGTTGGAAGGTTTTCCTATTTCGGAAGGTAATAATTTATTAATTGGTGTAATGGTTCATAAAGTTCCCATTTCGTTAATCCTTTCGTTATTTTTTATAAAAGCAAGTTATAGCAAAACAACCACTTTATCCTTTTTATTTTTATTTGCGTTAATGACTCCTTTAGGGAATTTTATTTCGGAACAACTACTTTTTACACCCCCACAAAAGTTAAAAATTACCGCTGTAACAATTGGGGTTTTTCTTCACGTTTCGACAACCATATTATTTGAAAGTTCTAAAAATCACCAGTTTAACATTTCTAAAATGACTGCGGTGATTGTAGCGATTGTTATTGCATATTTTTTGTAGGCAGAAATATTTTTCTAGCTTAATCTTAAAATGGAGAATGTTTTATTTAGGTAGAAGGTGGAGTTTTGGATTTTGAAAAAATTGTGGTTTTTAGGATATTTTATAAAAAAAGCATAGAAATTTACAAAGTATTTTTCTCACTGTTGTTGTACAGTGGGTACGTATAAATTCAAAATATTATTTTCCATAAATCTTAATAAAGGAAATTTTCGACCTTAGTTTAAAAACCTTGCAGGACAAATTTAAAATACGAACCCATTGTAGAAGGAGTAACTAAATATATACAAAGCAGTCGCAAAGATTCACAAAGTATTTTACATTACCTTAAATAACGTGATGATACGCCCATTTTTGCCAAGCATAAATATGCCAAATACCCCAAGCTCCAACGTTTTCAGATTCGTAAAAACGACTTACTTGTTTTTTTATTTGTTCTACATTAATAAATTCTTTACCGTAAAAAGGTTTGTTAAAAACATACTCAAAAACATCTTCTTTTAATTCATCTTTTAACCAATCTTCTATAGGAACACTAAAGCCTTTCTTTTTGGTTTCGATTAACTCTTTTGGATAAAATTGTGCTAAACTTTGCTTTAAAACTTGTTTTAATTGGGAATGATTTTCTAACTCAACTGGAGTGTTTTTCCAAGAAAAATCAATACTTTGTATATCTAAAAAAGGAACTCTTACTTCCAGACTATTCCCCATACTCGCACGATCTACTTTTATAAGAACTCGTTGCATATGACCATAAAACTCGTTGAAACGCAACCAATGAAGCACATTTTTACTTGTTCTATTTTTTGGTAGTGCAAATAGTTCCTTCATTTCTGAAGAAAAAGAAGCATTGGGTAATATTTTATCTAACTTATCTGGAAATATTTGTAATTGTTTGGCGGTAATCCATTCTTCCAAATTTTTATAATAATAAGGTGCCCAAGTTTTTGTTAGATGTAGTTTGTTTGCAACTTTAAGCAGTGGTTTTCTTAATTTAAAAGGAATGGCAAACCAATGTTTTTTGTTTAAAACATCTAACATTCTAGGATACCCAAAAAACAACTCATCTCCTCCATCTCCCGAAAGCATGACTGTGTATTTCTTTCGTGCTTCTTTGGTAATAGCAAAAGTTGGAATACTAGAATAATCCCCAAAAGGCTCTGGGTAAAACTTAAAATGCTCGTCTATAATTTGCAATAAATCACTTTCGTTTACTTGGTGCAAAATCTGTTTTACTTTTATGTGTTTTGCATATTCAGAAGCTTTTTTAGATTCGTCGTATTTAGGATGGTCTATTCCAAAAGTAAATGCTTCCATATCGTTTTTGCTCTCTTTTGCTAAGGCTGTAATTAAGGGACTATCGATCCCTCCACTTAAAAAGGTAGCAATTGGCACATCACTCACCAACTGATTTTTTACTACACATTTTAAAACATTTGTATAGCTTTTTGATGCATTTTGAGTGATTTCAGCTTCTTCTAGATTACTTGAAAATTGTTTAATGGGGATTTGCTTTTCGCCATTTGCAGAAAACTCTAAAAGCGTTCCTGGACTTACTTGAGAAATATTTTTGTAAACCGTATTGGGTGCTTGCATATAACCAAATCCAAAATATTCTTTTACCGTATCTGGTCTTAGTTGCAAATTATCTCGATGCCAAGGATGTTTAAAAACTTGATTAAATTGGGAAGCAAATACATATCCGTTTGCAGATTTTCCGTAAAACAGTGGTTTTATTCCTGCAAAATCACGGGTTAGTGAAAGTGTATTTGTTTGTTTATCAATAATGGCTATGGCAAACATACCGTTGAGTTGTAGAACGGTTTCTTTAATACCTAATTTATCCAACAAGTGAATAAGAACTTCGGTATCTGAACTAGATTGCAAACCCGTTAAACAATGTTCTTTCTGAAGTTGTTGATAGTTATAAATTTCGCCATTAAAGACCATTGCGTATCTTCCAGAAGGAGAAATTTTTGGTTGATTTCCATTAGCGGAAAGGTCTAAAATTGATAAGCGATTAAAGCCTAATTGAAAATTTTCTTGTTGAATAATTTCGGTACTGTCGGGACCTCTGTGCTTAGATAATTGCAATAGTTTTGCAAACTCCTTTTGGGAAGTGATTTTATTGGTAACTGAAAATTCTCCTAAGAATCCGCACATAGGTTATTAGCTTAAAATAAAATCTTCGGTAGTTTTAGAAATTACTTTCCAATCATAATTTAAAGCTAGCTTTCTTTGTTTTTTTCCAACTTCAAATGCAAATGAAGAATCATTTAAAAGTTTTTTTAAATATATAACTTCCTTTTCTATTTCGTGGTTATTAAAAACAGGAATATTGCTATCTTTTGGTATATAATCTAAAACCGCACCCACATTATTTACTACTAAAGGACAACCAGTTGAAAGAGCTTCCAGGATTGTGTTTGAAGCTGTACAATCTGTTAATGATAATAATATTGCTTTAGATTCGTGGTAAAAATTCAATAATTCATTATCTGAAATTATTTGGGTTATTAATTCAACATTATCACAAGATTTATAAATTTCCGCAGAAGAAGAAGGCATCACTATTTTAAATACAATATTGCTGTTATATTTATTAAAATTTTCTATTATTTTAATATTTCTTTGATGATCTCTGTGTGAAACCCCAATGATAAGAATTTGGTTTTTCTTATTAATTAAATTATTCAATTTAAAATAATTGGTATCAATCCCGTGAGGAATAAACTTTATTTTTGCGTTTGAGTATTTTTCAAAAAAAGGAATTTGATTTGTACCCATAACGATTATTTTATCAATACTCCCTAGAACTAATTTTCTATTATAATTTATTCTTTTTTCAATTTCTTGGGGAGGGTGATGAAATGTTACTATTATTTTATTCTTTGCATTTTTTAAAAGGCTTCTTTTTAAAAAATGTAAATAATAAAAATCCATATCTCCATAAAGTACAAATATTGTTTTGTTTAATGGAAACTTAAATAATAGCCTTAATTCTTTAGACAATGATACCGTAGAATAATTACTTAGTTGGGTATAGGATTTGAATTTTTTTGAAACAAAAAAAGGAATTGAAAAGTTTTTAATTATTTTTCTTTTTATTGATAGATGATTAATAAGTATTTCATAGCCCGAATAATTTCCGTGTCTTTGCCAGTTTTTTGTGATTATTTGCATAAATTAATACATATTTTTATTTTAATAGCCAATTACAAACTCAATCAACATTACTATATATTCTTTTCCTATCCCAGTAAATGTTTTCTTTTATTATTGTTGCAGGTATACCACCAATAATAACATTACTTTCAATAAAACATTTTGTCACAACAGAACGGGTTGCAACAATAGAATTATCCATTATTGATACTCCTTTTAAAATTGTTACATGAGAGGCTATCCAAATATTATTTCCAATATTAATATTTTTTGCATAGTTTATTCTTTTTTCAGTTTTTACATCAAATATTGAATGAGAATCTCCTGTTCTCAAATCAATATCATATGCAAACATACAGTCTTTCCCTATAACAATTTTAGAAAAAGGCTCAGTTACAGCTAAATGAGTTCCTTCAAAAGTAGTATTATCATCTATAAATATCTCGCAATATGAATCTTCAATCCACAATTCTCCAGACCTTTTAAATTTCACATTCTTTTTTATATTAATTTTATTATTATCACCTCTTATATAAAATATTACATTATTAAACCTTGAAAATTCACTTATAATTATTTCATTATTATCTCCTTTAATATCAAATATGCAATTAAATAAAAAAGCAGAATTATCAACTTCAATTTTATTATTATTCCCTTCTATTTTTTTTTGAGGTATTAATTTTTTATTTTTAAAATACTTGAATA
>JALWUJ010000099.1 GCA_027080135.1 Flavobacteriaceae bacterium
TAATAAAATAAATGAGCCTAAGATTATCGTAAATATTGAGTTTCTCTCATAAAAGACATCGCTAATTATTAAATTTAATATTGTTGCAAAAACAAAAACAATACTTAATATTCTTAAAGTTTTTCGCTTAGCTTTATTTGTTAATAATGATGAAAAAAAATATATATAAAAAACAAAACTAACAACTAAATAAATATTATATAGCCAGGAGTTATCTTCATAAAGCTCTCCTTTGGTAAAACCAAAATATTTAAATTTTGAAAAATATGCTATTGGTGCGTAAAAACCAACTAATTCTACTGCAACAGTAAACCCTAAAAAATAAACAAAATATGTTTCAATTTTAGAAGCTGACGAGTTCTTTTTTAAATAATAAATTCCAATAATTAATGATATAACCTCTAATAAAAATATTGGGATTATATTTAATAAGTACTTATAGAAATACTCCAAAATCTAATACGCTTTTGGTGGCCATTTATCATTTCCCAAATTCAAAGGATCAATCCCATAATTATTAGCAGAATTACCATCATCGCTTTCTGTAGCGTTTAAAAATACGGTGGCTTTGTTAGATTCTTTATCATTATAAGCTGCAAAATAAACGCGTATGCCTGGATTGTCTATTTTTTGTTTTGTAGATTCTGTTTTTACGTAGTCTATAAATTGTTGCAATTGGTCTATGTTAAAAGTTACTGCACATACATCTTTGCTTCCCATTGCTCGTTCTATATCAACTGCTCTGGTGTCGTTCCAGTTTTTTTGTAATACTTTAGCTTCGGCTACGGTAATGCAATTTTTTGGTCGTCCCATAATTATTTTTTTGGTTTGGTTAATAAAAATAAAGATAGGTGTTTTTTTTAATTTGAAAGAATATTTAAATTAAAAAAAATGAACTAATTTTCAAATAATAATTGCATTTATCTGACATTAGGAAAAAGACTTGATTGTTATAAAAAAAGGTAGTGATTTTAGTGGAGTAGATGCTTCAAAAAAAAAATAAGAATCATTAGAGTTTGTGTTATGCAGAGTTTATAGTGCCTTTGGTAAAATTGTTTCAAAAGTAATAAGATCAGATAGAAAAGTTAAAGAGCGAAAACACTGCCCTAAAAAAATAACTAGTTACTCAACAAAATGATATAGATGTGTTAAAAAATCTTGTTCAGTAATTGTTGAACCAGAATTAAGTGAAATTTTTGATATTAAAAAAAAGCCGTTTTGTTTTTTGCAAACGGCTTTTTTTTTTTTTTTTTTTTTCTAAATTTAAGCAATAGAAGTTTCTAAAACACCCACTTCCAACATACACTCTTTCATCATTTGGAAAGTTCGTTCAATATCGTTATCCAATCCAATAGAAAAACGAATCAATCCGTCGGTAAGTCCCATTTCTGCTTGTTCCTCTTCAGGTATTTCTGAAGAAGTAGAAGTACCAGGAGCAGAGAATAAAGTCTTGTAAAATCCTAAACTTACTGCTAAATAACCTAGGTTTCTTTCTTGCATTAATTCCATTAGCTGATTGGCTTTTTTCAAAGAACCTACGTCTAAGGTTAATAATCCTCCAAATCCATATTCTTCATTCATCATGCTTTTAAACAACTCGTGAGAAGGATGCGAAGCCAACCCAGGATAAGTAGTTTTTAGTCCTAATTTTTCAAATTGTTCGGCTAAATAAAGAGCATTTTTACTGTGTTGTTTAATACGAATATGAAGCGTTCTCATATTTTTCAAAATAGAAGCAGATCGCAAACTATCCATCGAAGGTCCTAGTAACATTGCTGCTCCGTCAATCACACTTCGTAATGAGTTAATTAATTCTTGCGAACCACAAACAACGCCTCCCATAGTATCGTTGGTTCCGTTGATAAATTTTGTTAAACTGTGTAAAACCACATCGGCACCCAATTCCTTTGGAGAAATAATTAAAGGCGAAAAAGTATTATCTACCAATAAATGGATGTTGTGTTTTTTAGCAATTTTAGATAATCCTTTAATATCGGCAACTTCTAAAAGTGGATTGCTCACCGCTTCACAATAAATAATTTTGGTGTTTTTGGTAATGGCAGCTTCAACAGTTTCCAGTTTAGTAATATCTACAAAACTAGTTTGTATGTTGAATTTTGGTGTAAAGTTTTTCAGAAAAGCATAAGTTCCTCCGTAAATCGTTCTACTAGAAACAATGTGGTCGCCAGCATTACAATATTGCAAAATAGTGGCTGTAATTGCACCCATTCCCGAACCTGCAACGTTAGCGGTTTCGGTGCCTTCCATAGCGGCAAGGGCTTCTCCTAAGTATAAATTACTCGGTGAAGTGTGTCTTGAATATAAGTAACAACCTTCGGCTTGACCTTCAAAAGTATCCAACATCGTTTTTGCTGAAAGGAAAGTGTAAGTAGCTGAATCTGAAATTGAAGGGTTAACTCCTCCAAATTCGCCAAAGTATTGTAAATCTTGAATTTTATTTGCGGGTTTAAATTTCATAATAAGGGATATTTAATGTGAAGCACAAAGATAATTCTTGAAAGTTGATTAATCAATGATAGTTTAAAATTTTAGAAAATAAAACTGTTGAAGTTGATAATGATAAATATATTTTCTTTATTTGTTCTGAATTATAGTACGAAACCGAAAATATTTCAAATATGAATTTAGACAAAACCGATAGAAAACTTCTCAACTTTCTTCAAGAAGATTGCAAACAAACCAATAAAGAACTTTCTAATAATCTGAATCTTTCCGTTACCGCAGTTTACGAACGGATTAAAAAGTTGGAACGGGCAGGAGTAGTTAAAAAATATGTGAGCCTACTAGATAAAGAAAAGGTAAATATGGGCTTTGTGGTGTTTTGCCAAATTAAATTGGTGCAACACGCCAAAGCCTATTTAACCAAATTTGAAAAGGAAGTCACCCAACTCGATGAAGTTTTAGAATGTTTTCATGTAAGTGGCGACTACGATTACCTACTAAAGGTGATGGTAAAAGATATGCCGCATTTTAGATCGTTTATGGTAACCAAACTCACCACCCTTAAACATATTGGAAGTACACATACTTCCTTTACCATTAGTGAAGTAAAAAACACTACTGCTATATCTTTATAATATGAAAAGTAAAAATTACCTTTTAACTGAATTATTTGTATTGTTTATTTTGTTGCCGTTAAGTCTGTTACTTCCGAAACTTTTTATACTGAAGGGAATTCTCATGTTAATAGGATTTTTATATGTGTTTTTTGTTCTGTTCAAAATTGAAAAAATGCCATTTCAACTGCCTAAAAACTTAGATTTGAAATCCTTTTTTAAACGAACCTTTATTTTATTTATTGGTATTGCCATCATCACAACTTTGTATGTCTATTTTGTGGATGCGAATAAACTGTTTTGTGTTCCATTAAATAAACCGAAACTTTGGATTATTATACTTTTGGTTTATTCGTTTTTATCGGTTTGGCCTCAGGAAATTATTTACCGAACGTTCTTTTATACTCGCTATGCACATTTGTTTTCAAGTGAGAAACTGTTGGTTTTTGTCAATGCAATTATCTTTTCGTTGGCACATTTGTTTTTCAGGAATACCTTGGTTATAGTTTTAACTTTTGTGGGCGGACTTCTATTCGGAATGACTTACCTAAAAACAAAATCTACTTTATTGGTTAGTATCGAACATGCTATTTATGGTAATTGGCTGTTTACGGTGGGTATGGGTGCAATGTTAGCTTTTCCTGGGATGGAGAGTTGTTGAAATAAATGCTCGCAAAGTCGCGAAGACGCTAAGGAAAAAGAATTAGAGGGAACTCCGTGTATTCTCTGTGTCCCGAAATTTCGGGATTGTATAATAATACGCTATCCACAAGCAGCCTCAGCACACCGTTCGCCATCCATCGCAGCAGAAATAATCCCACCAGCATAACCGCCACCTTCACCACACGGAAATAATCCTTCAATTTCTGGATGCTCTAAATTTTCATTTCTCGGAATGGTAACAGGAGATGAAGTACGAGATTCTACTCCAACAATATTAGCTTCAGAAGTATAAAATCCTTTCATTTTTATTCCAAATTGCTTGAAGCCAACTCGCAACCTTCCACCAATTAATTTTGGCAATAAAGAATGTAAAGGAGCCGATTTTAATCCAGGCTGATAAGAAGTATCATTCAAATTAGCAGATAATTTCCCTTCCACAAAATCGGTGAGACGTTGAGCAGGAGCAGTTTGTGTTCTTCCACCAGAAGTCCACGCTAATTTCTCTAATGCTTTTTGGTATTCCAATCCTTTTAAAGGACCAAAATGTTCGTATTTAGGAAGGTCTTTATCTACATTAATTTCTACAACAATACCAGAATTTGCAAACAGGTTATTTCTTTTGGAAGGCGACATTCCGTTAACAACCACCTCTTCATTGGCAGTTGCCGCAGGAACTATAAAACCGCCCGGACACATACAAAACGAATAAACACCACGATCTTTTACTTGGTTCACTAAACTATAAGAAGCCGCAGGAAGTTTTGGATCTCTTTCTGTTTTGCAATGATATTGAATAGAGTCGATAATATGTTGTGGATGCTCCACCCGAACTCCCATTGCAAATGATTTGGCAATTAAAGTCGCTTCTTTTTTATGAAGTAAATTGTAAATATCTCTTGCTG
>JALWUJ010000100.1 GCA_027080135.1 Flavobacteriaceae bacterium
TGCTATGAGAATTCAAATTGAAGGTAGAGTACTCGGTGATATAGCAAGAAATCATGTAATACCAACAGCTATTAAATATCAGAATATTCTTATAAAAAATGTTCAGGGTTTAAAAGATATTTTTGGTAAGGACTACAAAAGATTATCTAAAGAACAATTAAAGCTAATTGAGAAAATTTCCGAACATATTGAAAAAATTAACCTAGGAATTACAGATATGATCGACGAACGGAAGAAAGCAAACAAACTTACTTCACCAGTAAAGATTGCTAAAGCTTATTGTGAAAAGGTTAAGCCGTACTTTGATGAAATAAGATACCATTGTGATAAATTAGAACTTTTAGTAGATGATGAAATTTGGCCATTAACGAAATATCGTGAAATGTTAATCATTAAGTAAATTTAACAAATATTTAACATATTATTAATTAAGTCGTTTAACGGTTGTTGAACGACTTTTTTTATTGCTTTAACCTAAAGTAGGAAAAACGTTAACAAGTAATTTCTTACACATTTGTAATACAGGAAGATAAGGGGGTTTTGCCTAATTGTTTTCTATTAAACTATGCTTTATATTTGATGTGTGAAATACAATAAATTTAATGGTTGTATTTTAATTTTCACGCATATCCCCTTTCTAGTGAAAATATAAGAACTTAGAAGTTCTGAGCAAAAATATCTTTATCCCCACATATTAATTAGGCTTTTTTTAAAAGCTTTAAACTGCAGTAATTAATTATTGCAAATTGAAAATGAATATTTTTTAAATATTAATATAAATCAATTTTTTAACTAAACATTTAATAACTAAAACAATTTAATTATGAAAAAATTAATGTTAAGCGCAGCAGCGTTAATGTGTGGAACAATGATGTTTGCACAATTCAACACAAGTGATGTTGAACAGACAGGTAACGGTAATGGTTCTTCTGTAAACCAAGTAGGTTTAATGAATGACTCAGACGTAGATCAAACAGGTGATAACAATTCCTCTTCTGTAGATCAAGATGGTGTTACTAATACATCAACTGTATTAGAAGTAGGAGATGATAATACATCTGCAGTAGCTCAATTAGGAGATTCTAATAATTCTGTTGTATGGCAATTTGGTGACAGTAACGATTCTGACGTTGCTCAAGATGGAACAACTAATGATTCTTTTGTTTGGCAAGATGGAGATGGAAACATTTCTGGAGTTGACCAAGTAGGAACAAGTAACAGCTCTTACGTTGACCAATGGGGTAATGGTAGTGAAAGTCTTGTAGAACAAGATGGAACAACCAACGATTCAGATGTTTACCAAGGGTATGGAACAGGAAACGGATTCCATTATAGTGAAGTACAACAAGTTGGAATGTCTAACTATTCCTACGTAATGCAAGAAGGTGGAGACGGAAACTCTTCAGATGTTAACCAAGGAGGAGATAACAATATCCAAACAACAAACCAAATGGGAAATGGAAATGATTCATATATCATTCAAGGTTTTGCAGGAAACGATAACCTTTCTGATGTAGATCAAACAGGAGACGGAAACAGTGCTTATTTAGACCAATGGGGTGATAATAATGATTCTGACGTAGATCAAACAGGAAACAATAACTCTTCTAGTACATACCAAGGACAAATCGGAGATGATAATGTTTCTTCAGTTGCTCAAATAGGAGATGATAATGATTCTTATGTTTTTCAAGGTGGTGATGTAAACAATAGTGCAGTTGATCAAACTGGTAACGGAAATGGTTCAGATACTCAACAGTATGGAACTTTAAATGATAGTGATGTTGACCAAATTGGTGATGATAACGGATCTGTAGTTTTACAAGATGGATTTGAGCACATAAGTATAGTATTACAAACTGGTGATATGAATATGAGTGATGTTTCTCAATCTGGTAACAACCAATGGAGTAACGTTAATCAATTAGGTAACGGAAACGGATCTGTTGTAACACAAAGTAACTAATTAACATTTAAAATAAATAATTTTCCAGTCTCTTTGGGGATAGAGAGGCTGGAAAATTTTAAACAATTTAATTATGAAAAAATTAATGTTAAGTGCTGCTGCACTAATGTGTGGAACGATGATGTTTGCACAGTTCAATACAAGTGATGTTGAGCAAACTGGTAACGGTAATGGATCTAATGTAAACCAGGTAGGTTTAATGAATAATTCAGACGTAGATCAAACAGGTGATAATAATACATCTGCTGTAGATCAAAACGGAACTACTAATGATTCTGCAGTAATAGAGTCTGGAAATGATAACACATCTGCGGTTACACAATTGGGAACAGATAATGAATCTACAGTTTGGCAATATGGTGATGATAATACATCAAGTGTTGACCAAAATGGAGATACAAATGATTCTTTTGTATGGCAAGATGGGGATACTAACACAAGTACTGTAGATCAAGATGGTAATGGCAACAATGCTTATATTGATCAATGGGGACATGATAATACAAGTGAAGCATACCAAACAGGTGACGGAAATAATGCAGAAGCATATCAAGGATATGGTACAGGTAATGGTTTTCATTTCAGTTATATAGAACAAAATGGAAATGGTAACAATGCTATTGTAAACCAAAATGGAGGAGATGGTAACTATTCTGCTGTTTATTATCAAAATGGTGATAATAATGATGCAGATGTTGATCAAACTGGAAATGGTAATGCTTCTGAAATCTGGCAAACAGGTGTTGACAATACAAGTGCTGTAACTCAAATTGGTGATGGTAACTGGGGTCAAAATGAACAAATAGGAAATGATAATAATGGTGATATTGATCAAGAAGGGAATAGTAACTATGGTGGAATTGGACAGTATGGGAACAATAACAACAGTATTATAGACCAATTAGGAGATGGTAATTTTGGTCTTAACATTCAACAAGGAGATTTCAATGGTTCTATGATTACACAAGTTGGAAACTCAAATTATGGAGAGACCTACCAAACAGGTAATGCTAACTCATCATTAGTAACTCAATCTGGAAATACTAATTATTCTGGTGTAACTCAAACAGGAGATAATAATTCTTCAGGAGTTGCTCAAAGTGGTGACGACAATAATAGTGTTGTTGTTCAAACAGGAGATTTAAATAACAGTAGTGTTTTACAAGTTGGAGATAGAAATAGTAGTGATGTAAATCAAAACGGATTAGGCAACTTTAGTGATGTTAAACAATTCGGTGATGATAACATAAGTGAAGTTGACCAAGATGGAACTTCTAACATCAGTGGAGTTTTACAAACAGGTGATGATAATTACTCATCTGTTATCCAAAATGGATTCTTAAACACTTCTACAGTAAATCAATTTGGATTATCTCATGATAGTTTTGTTAACCAACAAGGAGATTTTAATACAAGTGATGTTACACAAACAGGTAACAATCATTTAAGTAATGTTACTCAAATAGGTAACGGAAATGGTTCTATTGTAGCTCAAAGTAACTAATGGTTAATAATAAAATTAACTTAAGAAAACACTTAAGTTAATTTAATGTAAGGGCAGCGTATTTTATACCTGCCCTTATATTAATTTTATTTGTAGTACATTTATAATCTAATTTAGAAAATGAAAAACTATATAACATCTTTATTCGTGTTTTCTTTACTTTTGAATATGAATTTTATCGTAGCTCAAACTTATAAGGAAGATAAATCTGAAACAGAAATCAAAGAAAAGAATGTCGAAAATAATTTCTTGGTTTCTAATTTTAATACAAATAATATTACTTCTACAAATTTGAACAATAATGTTTTTATTAAACAAATAGGAGATAATAATTATGTAAAATCAAAAACAAAATCTAACAATAGTAATATTGATCTTACACAAAATGGAAATCAAAACTTTATCTATTTAGATATAAATGCGAAAACTATAAATGAGAACGTAAATCAAAACGGAAGCAATAATTATTTCTTAGATTTTAGTAATTATGGGGTTAGCTTACATAATACAGATGTTAATCAAATTGGAAATAATCAAAATATTACATGGTATGGAGGTAACTCTATATCAGAGAATTTAAAAATTACAATGACAGGAGAGAGTAAAACAATAATTGTAAGAAATTTCAATTAAATTACATTAAATTTGTTAGCATGAAATATAATATTTCTTTATTTATTATATTGTTTTTGCTGACCTCAATAAGCATTAGTCAAGTGTATAATGCTAATGTTGAAGCCAAATTATTTATTAATACCGAAAATAACTTAACCAAAGTTGTTGGTACCGCTTTCAATAAAACAGAAATAAGTCAAAGTATTAGATACGTTCTTTCTGTTATTAAAACTAACCTCGAAAATAACAATAGATCCAAAAACGATCAAAGCGGACGAATAGTCCTTTCTTCAGGACAAAAAAGTGAACTTTCACAAACTTCATTTATACAAGATACAAAAGATAAAATAATTGTATTATTGTTAATCTATGATGATAAAGATAATATAATTGGAAAAGATAGATTTGTTTTTAATGATAAATCTAAAGAATCTGGTAATCAATTAAAAGAAAAGCTTTCAAAAAATATTGCTAATAAGGACGTGAGTTCTAGTAATGAAGATGGTGTTTTTTTAAAAGGTTTAGTTTTAGAACAAGTAAAAACAAAACCAGCTAGAGATTTTTATAAAATATTTTATTCCGATTATTTATTAAAAGAAATTAATGGAGCTGAAATAGTAACCATAGATGAAAAATTAATCTTAGCCAATAGCACTATTGTTAGGGTTTTAGTTGGAGATAAGTTAGTGTATAGGTTTTTAGTAAAACCACAAAACGATTATTTAAAACAGCAATCTAACGAATCAATTAGAAGAGTTAGCTTATATTTAGAAAATATTAAAAAAAATAATATTGTTAAGCACTATTAAATTATAAAAAATGAAAACAATAGTTATTATTATTCTGTTTTTGGGTACATTTTCAAGTTTTGCTCAACAACTTGTTTACAAACCAGTCAACCCCAATTTTGGAGGAAATACATTTAATTATTCTTGGTTACTTAGCTCTGCAGATGCTCAAAATTCGTTTACAGATCCAAATGCGGTAGATGAAAATACCACAAGTCTTGATGAATTTTCAGCTAATTTAAACAGACAACTTTTAGGTCAAATTTCCAGAACATTATTAGCTTCTAAACTTGGCGATGGCTTGCAAGAAGGATCTTTTGTTTTTGGCGACTTAGCCATCGAAATTGTAGAATCATTAGAGGGGTTAGTAATTAATATACTTGATACAACCACAGGAGAAGAAACTCAAATTGTTGTCCCAAATTAAACTAAATACTTATATGAATTTTATAAAAAAAATCATTTCTTTATTTTTAATTTCCTTTCTTCTTATTGGATGTGGAAGCTATTTCAATCAACCTGTAACTCAACAAAAAGCAAGAACAGGAGAAGTAACACCTTCATCAAAAAAACTAAAAGAACTCCCTTTGCCCAAAGAACCTATAGTAGTAGGAGTTTATAATTTTAAAGATCAAACAGGACAATATAAAAATGTCGAAAACGGAAGTACATTTAGTACAGCCGTATCACAAGGAGCAACAACCATGCTTATTAAATCTCTTGAAGATTCCAAATGGTTTACACCTATCGAAAGAGAAAATTTGCCTAACTTATTAAACGAAAGAAATATAATTAGATCTACTAGAGATGAGTATAGAAAAAATAAAAACCCCAACGAACCTAACCTACCTCCTTTATTATATGCAGGAATTTTGTTGGAAGGAGGTATCGTTTCATACGATTCAAATATTATAACAGGCGGATTAGGAGCAAGATATTTTGGTGTAGGAGCTTCTACACAATATAGACAAGATAGAATAACCGTGTATTTACGTGCTGTTTCAACATCTAATGGACGAGTTTTAAAAACAGTTTATATTTCAAAAACTATATTGTCACAAGCCGTAGATGCTAGTTTGTTTAGGTATGTAAATTTTCAACGCCTTTTAGAAGTAGAAACAGGTTATACAAAAAATGAACCCGTTCAATTAGCAATGAAAGATGCCATTGATAAAGCTGTAGAAGCATTAATTATTGAAGGAATTAACGACAATCTTTGGAAAGTTAAAGAAGGAGAAGACCCTAACAATCAACTTGTTCAAGATTACTATAAAGAAAAAGAAATAGAACAATCTACTTTGCTTTATAACAGAATTCAAACCCAAAGAGATTATAAAAATTATTTTTCTTTTACTGCAAACGCCCCAATATTTTATGGAGATTATACTACTAAACGATTAGGTTATGGATTTTCTTTAGGTTATGCCAGAAAATTTTCAAACCACTTTAATCTCCAATTAAATACTACTTTTCAAGAATTAAGATACGGCGAAACATTTTCTAAAAAGTTTTTTGATATTTCATTAAATGGAGAGTTTGTTTTATTACCTTTTGATAAGTTTACACCTACTGTCTATGCAGGAGCAGGAATTATGTTCGACCTTGATAAAAAAGGAAATAGAACACCAACAGTATATCCACCTCCAAAAAAAGTACAAGTAGGACTTAGTTTTATGTATTATGCATCCCAATCTGTTGGAATTAAAATGTTTGCAGAAAGTAATTTAACCTTTTCTGATAACCTAGATTTAGTTGAAAACGGGAAAAGAGACGATTATTATTTAAATTTTGGATTAGGAATTAATTACTATTTTGGAAGAAAAAAAATAAAAGAAGAAATTATGAACCCTGAATTAATTGAAGAGTAATGAAAACAATTTATAAAATATTAGCAAGTGTTTTAATTATCACCGTTTTTGTAACTTGTTCAGAGGATACAATTAATCAAAACGGTTTTGGAATACTAGAAGGAACCGTAGTAAAAAAGGGAGATAATACACCCATAAGTGATGTAAAGATAACAACTAACCCAGCTTCAACAACTGTATTTACAGATGAAGAGGGAAAATTTACAATTAACGATATAGCTTCTGGACAATATTCAGTACAAGCCGAAAACGATGAATACCTTACTTCATTTCAAGCTGCAAATATTGTAGATGGAGTTACGTCTAATGTTGTTTTTGAACTTGAAATTTCAACAGCAAATAACAGACCTCCAGAAGAACCTACATTACTCTTTCCTTTAGATAATGCTACAGATATAGATCTTGATGTTGAATTTAGTTGGACAACAACAGATCCAGATGACGACACAATTACTTACTCCTTTGAGTTGAGAAATAGCACTAATGAAGAATTAATTTTTGTTGAAAACTTAGAAGAAGAAACTTATACAGTAGAAAATTTAAGACTTGGAGAAACCTATTTTTGGCAAATAACTGCTACCGACGGTATAAACTCTCCTGTACAAAGTAGCCTAAGTAGCTTTTCTACCATAGACGAAAGTTCAAACAGATTTTATTATGTAAGAAAAGTTGGAAATAATAATGTAATATTCTCGGGAAGTGATCAAGGTGAAAATGAAAATTTTAATGAATTTCAACTAACTTCTTCAGATAAAAATAGTTTCCGACCAAGAAAAAGTAGTACCTCTTCAAAAATTGCTTTCCTTCGTACAGATGGTTCCGAAACACATTTATACACCATGAATACAGATGGGTCTAACGTCGTAAAATTAACTTCAACTATCCCAGTTGCTGGATTTAGACAAGATGAAATAGATTATTCATGGTATCAAAACGGTTCTCGATTATATTATCCAAACTTAAACAAATTGTATTCCATAAGTTCATCTGGTACTGGAATTGAATTAGTTTACCAAGCACCAGATGGGGTGTTTATTTCCGAAATAGATACCAATGATTTTAATGATTTCATATTAATAAAAACCAACGATGCTAATGGATATAATGCAAGATTAGTAATAATAGATACAGATGGTGTTGAACAAGAAGTAATAAAAGAAGGAGAAGCAGGAGCCATTGGAGGAATTGATTTTTCTATAGACGGCACAAAAGTATTATACACACAAGATATTTCAGGATTTGAAAATTCAATTTATAGACAATTAGATTCTAGAGTTTTTGAATATGATATGGCAACAGGAGTTTCTACCGAAATTGAGACAGGAAAACCCAGTGGAACAAACGATTTAGATGTAAAATATTCACCAGATAATGGAGCAATTATATATATGAATACTTCAAACGATGGAGTTTCAGAAAAAAGAATTTTTAAATATTTATTTGATCAAGGAGATGAAAATATTAGAATTCTTTTGTTTACCAACGCATCAATGCCAGACTGGAAGTAATTACTATCGTACAAATTTCTTAAAAGCTCACTTCGGTGGGCTTTTTTTATTGTGTATTTTTGCAGTCTAATCTATAAGTATGAGTCAAGAAATTTCAAAAAGATACTCACAAAGAGGAGTTTCAGCTTCAAAGGAAGATGTGCATAATGCTATAAAGAATGTAGATAAAGGACTCTTTCCTCAAGCGTTTTGTAAAATTGTTCCAGATTATCTTACTGGTAATAAAAATTATTGTTTGGTAATGCATGCAGACGGAGCAGGAACCAAATCTTCTTTAGCTTATATGTACTGGAAAGAAACGGGAGACCTTTCTGTTTGGAAAGGAATTGCTCAAGACGCATTAATTATGAATATCGACGACCTTTTATGCGTTGGAGCTACAGACAATATTATGCTTTCTTCTACCATTGGCAGGAACAAAAATAAAATTCCTGGTGAAGTGATTTCAGCTTTAATTAATGGTTCAGAAGAGTTATTACAAGATTTAAAAGAATTTGGAGTAACCATCCATTCTACAGGTGGTGAAACCGCAGATGTAGGGGATTTGGTAAGAACCATTATTGTAGATTCTACTGTTACAGCAAGAATGAAAAGAAGTGATGTTATAAATAATGCCAATATAAAAGAAGAAGATGTAATTGTTGGTTTATCCTCTTTTGGTCAAGCAACTTACGAAAAAGAATACAATGGAGGAATGGGATCTAACGGTTTAACCTCTGCCCGTCATGATGTTTTCGAAAAATATTTAGCCAAAAAATATCCAGAAAGTTTCGATTCAGAAGTACCCGATGAACTAATTTATACAGGATCCAAAAAATTAACAGATTCAATTTCTGAAAGCCCTTTAAATGCAGGAAAATTAGTGCTTTCACCCACAAGAACATACGCTCCAATTATTAAAAAAATACTTTCAGAATTTACAAATAAAGAAATTCACGGTATGGTTCATTGCAGCGGAGGAGCACAAACAAAAATATTACACTTTATAAATAATCTTCATATCATTAAAGATTCTTTATTTGAAATTCCACCACTTTATAAATTAATACAAAAAGAAAGTAAAACCAATTGGAAAGAAATGTACCAAGTCTTTAACATGGGACATCGGATGGAATTGTACGTTCCTAAAGAAATTGCAAATAATATAATTGAAATTTCTAAATCATTTCAGGTAGATGCAAAAATAATTGGAAGGGTAGAAGCTTCTAAAACAAAAAAACTGACCATAAAAAGTGAGTTTGGAGAGTTTGTTTATTAAGTATTATAACTTATTTAAACATTGATTTTCTTATAAATTAGTATAAAACAATTTATCTATTACATTTGCAAAAAAAAACAAACAATTGATAAATAGACTTATAAACAAGAAATATATAAAAAAGCATCATTTAGTTTTTATACAAGTAATAGGTCTTCTGTTGTTTTGTTTAAGCTTGTTTTTTTATTATCAATACAAAAATCTAATAACCGAAAATTCTTCATTTGTAATCTTTCGTTTGTTAAGAAGTGTAGTTTGTTTTTCTTATTTATTAATAATGTTATTTTTTCATAGAAATAGTAATAATAAATTAATATTATTATTTTTATTTTTTTATGGCTCCTCCAGTTTTTTAACGGTATGGTACGAAAATAATATTCTCGCTATTTTAGCAATGGCTTTTAATGCATTATCATTTTTACTTTTAATAATAGCAATTGTTCCTAAAATAAAAAAAATAAATATAGATTTTTTTGTTATTTTATGTACATTTATTATGATACTACTATTTGGTTTTTTAGGTTATCAATTTCTTGTTATGTTTAAGGAAATGACTCTTAGTACACTTCATTTTTCACTAATTGTATTAAGCTCTTTCGGAATTGCATTAGCATTGTATGCAGCAATATTATACAACCATAAATACAGTTCAAAAAACAGTGTGGTTTTTACTAGTTTTGTTTTTCTACTTCTTTTTGCAGAAGTATTTAGAGGAATAGCTTATTATAATATAGCTTACGGAGATTTTTCAGCACATATTGCCAGAGCTTTATTGATAATTTCTTTAAGTTTCCTAACTCATTACAGCTTTCTTTCAAAAACCGAGGAAGAAAGATTAAATTCTCATTTGCTTTAAGGTTTTAAATCTTAAATCTAAAAATAATCTCCACAATTTTATTGTAAATTTGTGCAACAATTAAAATTTTATGTTAGAAAAACTTCAAATAGTAAAACAACGTTTCGATGAGGTAAGTGACCTTATTATTCAGCCTGATGTTATCACAGATCAAAAGCGTTATGTACAGCTAAATAAAGAATATAAAGACCTAAGCAAATTAATGGAAAAGCGGAAAGAATATCTTACGCTAACCAATAGTATAAGTGAAGCAAAAGAAATAATTGAAGACGGGAGCGATATCGAAATGGTTGAAATGGCTAAAATGGAATTAGATGAAGCACAAGAAAGAATTCCATTACTTGAAGAAGAAATTAAATTTCTTTTAGTACCTAAAGACCCTGAAGATGCCAAAAATGCTGTAATGGAAATTAGAGCCGGAACAGGTGGAGACGAAGCGAGTATTTTTGCAGGAGACCTCTTTAGAATGTACACTAAATATTGCGAAAGTAAAGGTTGGAAAACAAGCGTAGTAGATTTTAGCGAAGGTACTAGTGGTGGTTTTAAAGAAATTCAGTTTGAAATTAATGGAGAAGATGTTTATGGAACACTAAAATTTGAAGCTGGGGTACACCGGGTTCAACGAGTACCCCAAACCGAAACTCAAGGTAGAGTACATACTAGTGCTGCTACCGTTATGGTGTTTCCTGAAGCTGAGGAATTTGATGTGCAAATAGACCCTAAAGATGTTAGGATAGATTATTTTTGTTCCTCGGGTCCAGGAGGACAATCGGTTAATACTACCTACTCCGCGGTAAGATTAACCCATGAGCCAACAGGTTTGGTTGCTCAGTGCCAAGATCAAAAATCACAACATAAAAACAAAGAAAAAGCCTTTAAAGTATTACGTTCAAGGTTATTCGATTTAGAATTGGCTAAAAAACAAGCTGAAGACGCTGAAAAAAGAGGCTCTATGGTAACCAGCGGAGACCGTTCTGCAAAAATTAGAACCTATAACTATTCACAAGGTAGGGTTACCGACCATCGAATAAACCTAACACTTTACGATTTAAGTAATATTATAAATGGCGATATTCAAAAAATAATTGACGAATTACAATTGGTCAATAATACCGAAAAACTTAAAGAAACGGGAGAAACTTTTTAAAATTCTGAATTTAGAATTCTGAATTCAAAATTTAAGAATATGACAACTCAACAACTTATTTCTGAAATCTATAAAAAAAAATCTTTTCTTTGCATTGGGTTAGACGTAGATTTAACTAAAATTCCGAAACATTTATTAAAGGAAGATGATTCAATCTTTGCCTTTAATAAAGCAATAATTGACGCAACAAATCACTTAGCAGTTGCTTACAAGCCCAACACTGCTTTTTATGAAGCCTATGGGATTAAAGGTTGGAAAGCTTTAGAGAAAACCATCAAATATTTAAATAAAAATTATCCCGAAATATTTACAATCGCAGATGCTAAACGCGGTGATATAGGGAATACTTCTACCATGTACGCCAAAGCTTTTTTTGAAGACTTAGGTTTTGATTCGGTAACCGTTGCTCCCTATATGGGGAAAGATTCGGTGGAACCTTTTTTGGCTTTTAAAGAAAAACATACCATACTTTTAGCACTTACATCTAATAAAGGGGCATTCGATTTTCAAACCCAAAAAATTGAAGGAAATGAGTTATATAAAACCGTTTTAAAAACTTCCAAAAATTGGAAAAATAGTGAAAATTTAATGTATGTAGTCGGTGCTACAAAAGCAGAATATTTTACTGAAATAAGAAAGATTATCCCAAATAGTTTTTTGTTGGTTCCTGGAGTTGGAGCTCAAGGTGGAAACCTTCAGGAGGTATGTAAATACGGTATGAATAAAGACGTTGGACTTCTTATAAATTCTTCACGCGGAATTATTTACTCTTCAAATAAAGGAGATTTTGCTGAAGCAGCAGCAACCGAAGCTGAAAAATTACAGCAACAAATGAAAACCATTTTAGATGGAAATCATAGACCAGCTTAACCGAACGATATTTCTTGATAAAACCCCAAAAAGAATAATATCTCTAGTACCTTCTCAAACCGAATTATTAATAGATTTAGGTCTAGAAGAAAACATAGTTGGTGTTACTAAATTCTGTGTTCATCCCAATTATATTCGAAAAAACAAAACGATTGTTGGAGGAACCAAAAAAGTAGATATTAAAAAAATCAAAGCCCTTCAACCCGATTTTATTCTTTGTAATAAAGAAGAAAACACCAAAGAAATGGTGGAGAACCTTCAAAAAATATCTCCAGTTTGGATTAGTGATATTTATTCAATTGAAGATAATTTACAAATGATTTTAAATCTTGGGTATATTTTTAATGTAGAAGGAAAAGCCAATAAACTTGTAAAAAATATTCAGTTTCAAAAACAAGAATTTTTAAGTTTTATAAAAAACAAACCCTTTCAGAAAGTTGCTTACCTAATTTGGAAAAACCCGTACTATATTGCTGGAACGAATACCTTTATTAATGAATTATTAAATATTAATAATTTTGTAAATATTTCAGAAGAATCTATTTCAAGATATCCTGAAGTAAGTACAGAGACTCTAAAACAAGCTGAAATAATATTGTTATCTACCGAACCTTTTCCGTTTAAAGAAAAAGATGCCGAAAAACTTCAAAAAAAACTAAAAAAAACTGTAATGTTAGTAGATGGTGAATATTTTAGTTGGTATGGTTCAAGACTCCAAAAAGCATTCTTTTATTTTAAAAAACTTCATTAATCTTGTAAAGCAAATACTTGTTGTAACAACGAGGTAGTACGAGAATTAATATTGTTTCTAATTTCTTTCTCTTCCACAGCAATCATTTTATAAACTCCTTTTAATGCTTCGTTGGTAACATAATCTGTTAAATCTGGATTTACTTTATTTACAAATGGGATAGTATTGTACTTAGAAATAATGGTTTCCCAAATTTGGTCGGCACCCACTTTATTAAAGGAATTTTTAATTACAGGATTGAATTTAGTATAGAGCGATTGATTTGTTTTTCCTTGTAAATAGGAAGTTGCAGCGTGGTCTGATCCCATCAGGATATTTTTGGCATCGCTAAAAGTAATATCTTTTACTGCACTCACAAAAATAGGAGTTGCTTCTTTTACTGCATCTTCAGCAGCACGATTCAAAGCTTTTATTCCTTCGTCTGCAAGATTTCCTAATCCTATATTTCGCAACGCTTTATCTACCTTCTCAAGCTCATCAGGCATTAAGATCTTTACCATTTCATTTTTATAAAAACCATCTTTTTGGGTTAGCTTACTTACTTGTTTTGTAATTCCTTTGTCTAAAGCCTGTCTTAAACCAGCGGCAATATCTAATGTTCCGTTTGTAGTTTCGGTAGGTAATGTGTTGGCAATATCTTGTAATTCGTCACAAGAAAAAGTGAAAAAAGATAGAAATAGAAATAAAGTGATTTTGAAATTCATTTTTTGAAATTTTAATTTTAAGATTACAAAGGTGTAAATTAATTATAAGATTAAAAATACATTTTTACACTTAATAATATTCTCTCATTTATCTATTCTCTTTTTCGTAAATTTGCAGCCTGAAAATAAATTTATCATTTTATGCATCAAATTCCTCCTTATCAGCCTAAAAATAAAGTCCGTATAGTTACCGCCGCATCTTTGTTCGATGGTCATGATGCTTCCATTAATATTATGCGTCGTATTATTCAATCTACAGGTGTAGAAGTAATTCATTTAGGTCACGACCGAAGCGTGGAAGAAGTCGTAAATACAGCCATACAAGAAGATGCAAACGCGATTGCTTTAACTTCATACCAAGGAGGACATAATGAATATTTTAAATACATGCACGATTTGTTGAAGGAAAAAGGTGCTTCGCAAATTAAAATTTTTGGAGGTGGCGGAGGAGTTATTCTACCTTCTGAAATCAAAGAATTACAAGACTACGGAATTGAAAGAATATACTCACCTGACGATGGTCGTGAAATGGGATTGCAAGGAATGATTAACGATTTAGTGAAACGTTCGGACTTTCCAATAGGAAATAAAATAGAAGTTAAAGCAAATAATCTTCCAAATAAAAACCCAAGTGAAATTGCAAGAGTGATCTCCTCTGCCGAAAATTTCCCAGAAATAGCAAAAGAGGTTTTAGATAAAATTCATCAAAAAAATACTAAATCTGCTATTCCTGTTCTTGGAATTACTGGAACTGGTGGTGCCGGAAAATCGTCTTTGGTAGATGAATTGGTTCGTCGGTTTTTATTAGATTTCCCTGAAAAAACTATCGGAATTATCTCTGTAGATCCATCCAAAAGAAAAACGGGTGGGGCTTTGTTGGGCGACCGAATTCGTATGAATGCCATTAATTCTCCTAGAGTCTATATGCGTTCTTTAGCAACACGGCAGAGTAATTTGGCACTTTCTAAATATGTGTCTGAAGCTATTGAAGTTTTAAAAGCAGCAGAGTACGATATTATTATTTTAGAAACTTCAGGTATTGGACAAAGCGATACCGAAATTATCGAACATAGTGATGTTTCGTTGTATGTGATGACACCAGAATTTGGAGCAGCAACACAGTTAGAAAAAATTGATATGCTTGATTTTGCCGATTTGGTTGCTATCAATAAATTCGATAAACGTGGAGCTTTAGATGCACTACGAGATGTGAAGAAACAGTATATGCGTAATAATAATTTGTGGGATATTCCACAAGAAGAATTACCTGTTTACGGAACCATCGCTTCGCAATTTAACGATCCTGGAATGAACCAACTTTACAAAGCCATAATGGACGAGTTGGTTAAAAAAACGGAAGCCGATTTGGTTTCAAACTTTCAGATTTCGGAAGAAATGTCTGAAAAAATATATGTAATTCCTCCTTCAAGAGTTCGGTACCTTTCAGAAATTTCAGAAAATAATAGAGCTTATGATTTAAATGTAAATACTCAAGTTGAAGTAGCTCAAAAATTATTCGGAATTTATAAAACAATACTATCGGTTATAAATGTTAGTTTGAAAGATGAGGAATCTTTTCTGAAGAAATCTGGTTTGAATGAAGAGGATATATTAAAACAAACCAAGGAGGATAATAAACTATTTATTAAATTGCTTATTAAAGAATTTGACCGAGTAAAAATGGATTTTGATCCATATAATTGGGAAGTGATTTTAGGTTGGTCCGAAAAAGTGAATCGTTATAAAGAGCCAGTTTATTCTTTTAAAGTTCGAGATAAAGAGATTAAAATACAAACACATACCGAGTCCTTATCACATCTTCAAATACCAAAGGTGTCTTTGCCAAAATACGAAGCTTGGGGAGATATTTTACGTTGGGTTTTACAGGAAAATGTTCCAGGTGAATTTCCTTATGCTGCTGGTTTGTACCCTTTTAAAAGAACTGGAGAAGACCCAACACGTATGTTTGCAGGCGAAGGTGGACCAGAACGTACCAACAGACGTTTTCATTATGTAAGTTTAGGAATGCCAGCCAAAAGACTTTCTACGGCTTTTGATAGTGTTACACTCTACGGAAACGATCCAGACAAACGTCCCGATATTTACGGTAAAATAGGAAATGCAGGTGTTTCTATTTGTTGTTTGGACGATGCTAAAAAACTGTATTCTGGTTTCGATTTAAGTCACCCTATGACTTCGGTAAGTATGACTATTAATGGTCCCGCACCTATGTTGTTAGGATTTTTTATGAATGCTGCTATCGATCAAAATTGCGAAAAATACATCAAAGAAAACAACCTTGAAGTTGAAGTTGAAAAGAAAATAGCTTCCATTTATAAGAAAAAAGGAACCGAACGTCCTAAATACCAAGGCGAAATTCCAGAAGGAAATGACGGTTTAGGGTTAATGCTTTTAGGAGTAACTGGTGATGAAGTGTTACCAAAAGATGTTTATCAAAAAATAAAGTACGATACTCTTAAACAAGTTCGTGGTACTGTACAGGCAGATATTTTAAAAGAAGATCAAGCTCAAAATACTTGTATTTTTTCTACTGAATTTGCTCTTCGTTTAATGGGTGATGTTCAGGAATATTTTATAGAAAATGGTGTTCGTAATTTCTATTCAGTTTCTATTTCGGGATATCATATTGCTGAAGCGGGCGCCAATCCAATAACGCAATTAGCTTTTACTTTGGCAAACGGATTTACCTATGTGGAGTATTATCTTTCTAGGGGAATGGATATTAATAAATTTGGACCCAACTTATCCTTCTTTTTTAGTAACGGAATCGATCCAGAATATTCGGTAATTGGTCGTGTGGCTCGTAAAATATGGGCAAAGGCGATGAAATTAAAATACAAAGCCAATCCTAGAGCTCAGATGTTGAAGTATCACATTCAAACTTCAGGTAGGTCATTACATGCTCAAGAGATAGATTTTAACGATATTCGTACAACGCTTCAAGCATTGTATGCAATTAATGACAATTGTAACTCCTTACATACCAATGCGTATGACGAGGCGATTACAACTCCTACCGAAGAAAGTGTTCGTCGTGCGATGGCAATTCAGTTAATCATCAATAAAGAATTAGGATTAGCGAAAAATGAAAATCCAATTCAAGGAGCTTTTATTATTGAAGAACTCACCGATTTGGTAGAAGAAGCTGTATTACGAGAATTTGATAGAATTACAGAAAGAGGAGGCGTTCTGGGAGCTATGGAAACGATGTACCAACGCAGTATGATACAAGAAGAAAGTTTGTATTATGAAACTCTGAAACATAATGGAGAGTTTCCAATAATAGGTGTAAATACATTTTTAAGTTCTAAAGGTTC
>JALWUJ010000101.1 GCA_027080135.1 Flavobacteriaceae bacterium
ATATCGATTTTTTATGCAGATTTCCATCCAAGAGCTGGAAAACGAGGTGGTGCTTGGATGACTTCCTATAAACCTCAACAAATAACAAATGGTGTAAACGACAGACCTCACATTTCTATAGTTTGCAATTTCACAAAACCAGTGGTAAGTGAAACCGAAAATAAACCTTCTCTTTTAACCTTTAACGAAGTAACCACCTTATTTCACGAATTTGGTCACGCACTTCACGGAATGCTTGCCAACACAACTTACAAAGGACTTTCAGGTACTTCGGTTTCTTGGGATTTTGTAGAACTTCCAAGTCAGGTGTTGGAAAATTGGTGTTACGAAAAAGAAGCTTTAGAACTTTTTGCCAAACATTATATTACTGGAGAAGTCATTCCGATGGAATTAATTGAAAAAATAAAAGCTTCAGCCACTTTCCACGAAGGAATGCAAACCCTTCGTCAATTAAGTTTTGGATTGCTGGATATGGCTTGGCACGGAAGCGACCCTTCAGAAATAAGTAATGTAAAAGCTTTTGAAAAAGAAGCATTTTCAAATACACAATTATATCCAGATGTGGCAGAAAATTGTATGAGTACGGCTTTTTCTCATATTTTTCAAGGAGGATATTCTTCGGGATATTACTCTTATAAATGGGCAGAAGTGCTAGATGCAGATGCTTTTGCCTACTTTCAGGAAAAAGGAATTTTTAATAAAGAAGTAGCGAATAAGTTTAAAAATAATATCCTTTCGCAAGGAGGAACGCAAGAACCGATGGATTTGTATGTAAAATTTAGAGGTAAGAAGCCAAATCCAGAAGCATTATTAAAACGAGCTGGACTTATATAATACAAAAATGAAATATCCTGCAAGGTTTTTTTTAACCTTGTAGGTATTAGCTATTCGATACTAATTTTCCATTCAAACCTACAAGGTTATCAAAACCTTGCAGGAGAAATTTAACTTTGTTATTTTTGAAGCAATTAACGACCAAGTCCCTATGTCTAAACATCAACTTGACCCGACAAAATGGGTAGATCTTTATTCCGATTACCTTTTTAACTTTACGATTGTTCGTGTAAGCGGTTCTGAAATTGCAAAAGATTTAATTTCCGAAACTTTTTTAGCAGGTTTAAAATCGAAAGATAATTTTAAGGGTGAAGCTAGTGAACGCACTTGGTTGATTTCAATTCTGAAACGAAAAATCATTGATCATTACCGAAAAATAAATTCTAACAAAGGAAAAGCTGAAGTTAGAATATCCTATAAAGACGATGAATCTGAAGGTGATTGGCTAGAAGAACGAGTAAGTGATCCTTTTGATAAAACTGCAGAAGACACTATGGAAAACACCGAATTAGGTTTGGCAATTATCAACTGTTTAGGAACATTAAACGAAAAACAAGCCACCATTTTTAAGATGAAAACCATCGATAATTTTGACACGGAAGCCATTTGTAATGAATTTAATATCTCTGCGTCTAACCTATGGGTAATTATACACCGAGCCAGAAAAGCGATGGCAGAATGTATGGAAAAAACTTGGTTTAAAAATTAGTATTCTTAAACAATAAACAAATACACATGAAATGCGAAGAAGCAGGTCACGTTTGTGACAAAAACCAATATAAAGAAGCCAATTTTATGGAGCGTGTCCAACTTGCCATACATTTAATGTATTGTAGTGCTTGCAGAAAATATGCTTTCAATAATAATAAACTTACTAAGGCATTAAAAAAGTCGGATATAAAAACAATTTCAGAAGCAGATAAAAACTCTTTAAAAGAACAGCTTCAAAAAGAAATGAATAAATAATTTTGAATAACATATAGTATTCCAAACCAAAATACTGGAATATTTTCTACCCAAAATGAAGCAAAATATTTAGATTGATTTTTTTCAGAAACAAGAAGAGCCACTCCCAAAATTCCACAAATAATAATTAAACTTATCGTATAGTTTAAGTTAATTTCTGGTTTTATAAATTCGATTAACAAAGCTAAAGTCAGAAGTAAAATTCCTATTTTTTTTGTTGACCTAACTCCTACTCTTTGTGGCAAAGTACCTAATGCAGAAGCATCATATTTTAAATCTCGAATTTCAAAAGGAAGTGTAAGTACAAAAACGAAAACAATTCTTTGTACAAATCCAATCCATACATTATTTGTTAATATTTCATTTTTATTTATCATTGGCAAAAGTAAGGTTACCCCAGACCAAACAACAGCTACTAACAAAATTTTTATTCCTGTAAGTGCTCTTAAATTTTTATTTTTTAAAAAAGGAATCGCATAAAAAAATGTCAAAAGTGCAAATCCACCGGTTGCCAAAATGGTATGAAACGATATTTTAAATGTAAAATAAGCAAGAGCTAAAAATGAAAAAAACGAAAACACCTGAATCGTCTTTAAAGGTAAATTTAAGCTTCGGTGTTTTAACCTTGCTACTTCGGCATATTTTACAAAATTATATCCTGTAATGGTTCCAAAAAATGCGAATCCTAATAAGTATTCAGAAACGGGTAAATTATAAGTTAATGAAGTAACTCCTATAAAACCACAAACCGAAAGTGAAACTTGAATACTACTATTCAAATAAAAATTAAAAACACTTTTTAAATACTTCATAAAACAAATATAGCCAATCTAAACCTATCACAATTTTTCGTTAAAAAAACACTTGTTTTTAACCTAAAAAACGATAATTATTCTTAAAAATCGTAAATTCGCGTTTCAATTTTTAACTTCAGAAAATGAACACAGATTCTTTCGCTCAAAGACATATTGGTCCTAGAAAAAGTGACCTTCAAAAAATGTTAAATACTATTGGCGTAAACTCTATTGATGAGCTTATCAACCAAACCATACCAGACGATATATTATTACCTAAAAGCCTTTCTTTAAAACCAGCAATGACCGAGTTAGAATACTTGGAACACAACAACGAGTTGGCTTCAAAAAACAAACTTTTTAAAACTTATATTGGTTTGGGTTATCATAACACCATTTTACCTCCTGTAATTCAGCGTAATATTTTGGAAAACCCAGGTTGGTACACCGCCTACACTCCTTATCAAGCTGAAATTGCTCAAGGAAGATTAGAAGCCTTGTTAAATTTTCAGACCATGATTTGTGATTTAACTGGAATGGAATTGGCAAACGCCTCCCTTTTAGATGAAGCGACTGCAGCTGCAGAAGCAATGGCATTGTTATTTGCATTACGGGATCGTTCTCAGAAAAAAGCAGAGGTAAATAAGTTTTTTGTTTCGGAAGAAGTATTACCACAAACCATCTCTTTATTGCAGACAAGAGCCATTCCGATGGGAGTTGAATTGATTTATGGAAATCACGAAGAATTCGATTTTTCTTCAGAGTTTTTCGGTGCTTTATTACAATATCCAAGTAAATACGGAAAGGTTCATAACTACAAATCGTTTGTTGAAAAAGCACACGAAGCTCAAATAAAAGTAGCTGTTGCTGCCGATATTTTAAGTTTGGCTTTATTAGAAGCTCCTGGTAATTTTGGAGTAGATGTGGTGGTTGGAAACACACAACGTTTCGGAATTCCTTTAGGTTACGGAGGTCCTCACGCAGGATATTTTGCCACCAAAGAAACATATAAAAGAAGCATCCCTGGAAGAATTATTGGAGTTACCAAAGATATGAACAACAACATGTCGTACCGAATGGCACTGCAAACCAGAGAGCAACATATTAAAAGAGATAAGGCAACATCCAACATCTGTACTGCTCAGGTTTTATTAGCGGTGATGGCTGGAATGTATGCAGTTTATCACGGCCCTAACGGAATAAAATACATTGCCAATAAAGTTCATCAAACAGCTGTAACCTTAGTTGCAGCATTAGAAAAACTTGGTTATTTTCAAGCCAATACTACTTTCTTCGATACGATTGTTGTAAAAGCAGACAAGGCTACTATTCTTCCTATTGCCGAAAAACATGAAATTAATTTCTACTATATAGATGAAGATAATCTGAGTATTTCTGTTAATGAAACCACTTCATTAAAAGATTTAAACGACATTATCGCTGTTTTTGCTGAAGCTGAAAACAACGATTCTTTTAAAGTTGAAGGATACAATGAATCTTCTGCAATTCCTTCAGAATTAAAAAGAAAAACAGACTTTTTAACCGACAAAGTTTTTAACAGCTATCATTCAGAAACCGAAATGATGCGTTATATCAAGAAATTAGAACGCAAAGATTTATCCTTAAATCACTCCATGATTTCTTTAGGTTCTTGTACCATGAAGTTGAATGCTGCTTCAGAAATGCTTCCGTTAAGCAATCCACAATGGGGAGCAATTCACCCTTTTGTACCCATTGAACAAGCTGCGGGTTACCAAGAAATGCTTTCCAACCTAGAAAATCAATTAACTGAAATTACTGGATTTGCAGCAACATCACTTCAACCTAACTCTGGTGCACAAGGCGAATTTGCAGGACTAATGGTTATTAGAGCTTATCATGAATCTCGCGGAGACAGTCACAGAAATATTTGTTTAATTCCTTCCTCAGCTCACGGAACCAATCCTGCAAGTGCCGTAATGGCAGGAATGAAAGTAGTGGTTACCAAAGCCACCGAAGAAGGAAATATTGACGTAGATGATCTTCGTGAAAAAGCAATTTTACACAAAGATAATCTGGCAGCATTAATGGTTACTTATCCTTCAACACACGGAGTTTACGAAGCCTCCATCAAAGAAATAACCAGTATTATTCACGAAAACGGAGGACAGGTTTATATGGACGGTGCCAATATGAATGCACAAGTTGCCTTGACAAATCCGGGAGCCATTGGCGCCGATGTTTGTCATTTAAACCTACATAAAACCTTTGCCATTCCCCACGGAGGTGGAGGTCCTGGAGTTGGTCCAATTTGTGTTGCCGAACAGTTAGTACCCTTTTTACCAAGCAATCCTGTAATAAAAACTGGAGGAGAAAAAGGAATTACTGCTATTTCTGCAGCACCTTGGGGTTCTGCTTTGGTTTGCATGATTTCGTATGGTTACATTTCTATGTTAGGTGAAAAAGGATTAAAAAAATCTACCGAATACGCTATTTTAAATGCGAATTACATAAAAGAAAGATTACACGGTTCTTTTGAAGTTTTATACTCAGGAGAAAAAGGTCGTGCCGCTCACGAAATGATTGTGGATTGTCGCCCATTTAAAGCCAACGGAATTGAAGTAACAGACATCGCAAAACGTTTGATGGATTACGGTTTCCACGCACCAACGGTTTCATTTCCAGTTGCAGGAACATTGATGATTGAACCTACCGAAAGTGAAAGTTTGGAAGAATTAGATCGTTTTTGTGATGCAATGATTTCTATTAGAAAAGAAATTGATGAAGCTACCATAGACGAACCAAACAATGCGTTGAAAAATTCGCCTCATACACAGGCGATGGTAACAAGCGATACTTGGAGTTTTCCTTATTCAAGAAAAACAGCAGCATTTCCGTTACCCTATTTAAAGGAAAATAAATTTTGGCCAACGGTAAGAAGAGTTGATGATGCTTATGGAGATCGAAATCTAATCTGTACTTGTACTCCAATTGAAAAATTTATGACGGATTAATATTTTCAAAATAAATGATTTAAAAAGCTTTTCTTATGAAAAGCTTTTTTACTTTTACCAACTCACTACAAAATGAGTAGCTTATGGCTATAAAAATAACAGGTGTTGGAAGTTATATCCCCACAATAGTAACTCCAAATCAATCATTCCTTAAAAACAAATTCTATAATGAGGATGGCTCTCGTTTTAATGCTGACAACGAAATCATCATTAAAAAGTTTAAGTCTATTACAGGGATTGAAGAAAGACGCTATGTTGAAAATCATTTAAATAATTCTGACATTGGAGCGATTGCTTCTCAAAGAGCTATTGAGGACTCTAAAGTTAACCCTGAAGACCTTGATTATATAATTCTTGCCCAAAATTACGGCGATGTAAAACACGGAACTCACCAAAGCGATACGGTACCGAGTATTGCCACCAGAGTGAAGCAAAAACTAGGAATTAAAAACCCTAAAAGTGTTGCTTACGATGTGATGTTTGGCTGTCCAGGTTGGATTGAAAGTATGAAACAAGCCTATGCTTTTATAAAAGCTGAAATGGCAGAAAAATGTTTGGTAGTAGGGTCTGAAACACTTTCACGAGTGGTAGATCCCAACGATCGAGATTCTATGATTTTTAGTGATGGAGCTGGTGCAGTTGTGTTAGAAAAAACAAATGATGAAGGTGGAATTTTAGCTTATGAATCGGCAACTTATGCTTATGAAGAAGCCAATTATATTTTCTTTGACGAATCTTTCAACAAAGAAAAAACAGACGGAACTCGTTATATTAAAATGCTGGGTCGTAAAATTTACGAATTTGCATTGAACAATGTTCCTAATGCTATGAAATCTTGTCTTGAAAAAGCTAATGTTGACATTAAAGACGTTAAAAAAATATTGATTCATCAGGCAAATGAAAAAATGGATGAAGCCATTGTAGATCGTTTTTACAAATTATACGATATGGAAATGCCCAAAAACATTATGCCTATGTCTATAAATATGTTGGGAAACTCTAGTGTAGCTACAATTCCTACTTTACTAGATTTAATTTTGAAAGGTAAATTTGAAAATCACAGTATCCAAGAAGGTGATGTTATTATTTTTGCGAGTGTTGGTGCTGGAATGAATATCAATGCTATTGTCTATAAAGTTTAGTGAATTCCATTTCAAATACGGAATGACAAATGTAATTTTTAAAACCTGATAACTTTAATTAAAATGACCCCTGTTTTTACAGAAGTGCCATGTACGATAAAAACTTTCCACATAAACGTTTCAAATTAACATTAGACTTTATAAAAGAGTTTGTTTCAAAAGATGAAAAAATTCTTGATTTAGGGATTACCAATCCTTTTTCTGAAATTCTTCAAAAAGAAGGATATTCGGTGACCAATACTACAGGGCAAGATTTAGACATAGACACTTCAGTTGTAAAAACGAATGAATTTGACGTGGTAACTGCTTTTCAGATTTTTGAACATATGGTGGCTCCTTTCAATGTTTTAAAGGATATTAAAGCTAATAAACTAGTAGTTTCTATTCCGCTTAAATTATGGTTCGCCTCAGCATACCGAAGCAAAACAGACGACTGGGATAGACATTATCATGAATTTGAAGATTGGCAATTTAATTGGTTGTTAGAAAAATCGGGGTGGGAAATTAAAAAAAGTATTCAGTTTACTAGTCCTGTAAACAAAATTGGAATTCGCCCTATACTTAGACGATTTACTCCTCGTTTTTATTTGGTTTATGCGGAGAGAAAATCCAAATAATAAATTCCAAATTCTATTTAAAATATGGGAATTTGTATCTTGTGATTTATAATGAATATATACATCATCATACCCGCTTACAACGAAGAAGTTCACCTTTCAAAAACACTTCAATCTTTGGTGGAACAAACTTTTCTTCCGAAGAAAATAATTGTTGTTAATGACAATTCAACAGACGGTACTCAAGGCATCATCGATTCTTTTTTTGAAAAACACTCGTTTATTAGTGGAATAAAAATTTTCTCTGAAGCATCTCACCAACCTGGAAGCAAAATAATTAATGCATTTAACAAAGGGTTAAAAGCCGTTGATGATGATTTTGACATTATTTGCAAATTTGATGCAGACCTTATTTTTCCTAAAAATTACTTAGAAAAAATTAAATCTACTTTTGAAGCAAATTCAACCTGTGGAATGGTAGGTGGTTTCTGTTTTATTGAAAAAAACAACACTTGGATTTTAGAAAATTTAACCAATAAAGATCATATTCGCGGAGCTTTAAAGGCATATCGAAGAGAATGTTTTCAGCAAATTGGAGGTCTTAAAAACACCATGGGCTGGGACACCGTAGATGAGCTTTTAGCAAAATATCACGGTTGGCAAGTTTGTACCGATGAAAGCTTACACGTAAAGCATTTAAAACCTACGGGAGCTAATTACTCAAAATCTTCAAAACACAAACAAGGCGAAGCTTTTTATAAAATGCGTTATGGTTTTTGGCTAACATTTATTGCTTCTTTAAAATTGGCTTTTAACAAAAAAAGTCTATCGTTTTTTATAAATTATTTACAAGGTTTTTTTAACGCTAAGAGAAACAAAACTAATTTTATCGTTTCAGAAAAAGAAGGCGAGTTTATTAGAAAACTTCGTTGGAACGGGATTTTTTCAGTCCTCAGTGCTCAGTTTTCAGTAGGCAGCAAATTGTGAAAGTCTAAATCTTTGCCAAAGTTCTATACTTTGGCAAAGTTGGTCAAAGCAGCAAAGTTGAAAGATTTTGAAAATCTACTAAGACCTACCTTTGTCAAAGTTTTAAACTTTGACAGAAGTGTTTTTTTTTATACCTACAAGGTTTTTAGAAACCTTGCAGGAACAGAAAATCTATCTCCCATGAGGTTTTAAATTTGGTAAAGGTTGATTATTTTTTAAGTATTTATCGAACCATGCTTTTACTTGATCATCTACTTCTTTATTAAATTCGCTTAAGCCGTGATCGCCACCTTCAAACATCACCAATCGATATGGAACTTTATATTTTTGTAATTCCAATGCCATTTTTATGGATTGTTCCGGGATTACTCTCCAATCTGATGTTCCGTGCAACAATAACATTGGAGTTGTTTTGGGCAATTTATCGACATGATAAATAGCAGATCGAATTGCCATCACCGAATCTTTATTTTTTTCGTAACCTGGTATTAACTCACTATACACATAAACACCCATTTCGCCACCACGTTTTTCGTCCATTTCTTTCAAATTAGTAACAGCTCCACCAACTGCTGCAGCTTTAAAATGATTGGATTTCATCAAGGTTAAATAAGTCATCATCCCACCTCGACTCCAACCGTATAAGCCCATTTTTGTTTCGTCTGCAAAAGGAATATTTTTAGCAACTTCTTCCAAATTTATTATATCATTTACATCGCTTCCTCCAAATTCCTCCATTCCTTCGCCACCATCGTTTCCACGATACTGACTTGCTAAAACCACATAACCCCAACTGGCAGCTTTGGCAATAATAAATGCCATTTTATATTTGTTTAGGTTTCCAAATTCCCGATTTCCACCACGATTGTAAATAATTACGGGATATTTTTTTGAAGTATCTTTTGGATAGGACATATACCCTTTTACTTTCAATCCGTCACTTTCGTAGAAAAAATACTTCATTTCTACATCGGCGAGATAATGATAATTGTCTTTTAAGTTACCTTCTCCATCGGAAACTCTATTGAATAAGGTGTCGAATGATTTTAAATTAAAATCTGCTTCAGAAATTATTCTTCCGTTTTGAGAAAAGGCTTGAAAGGTTAGTAGTAAGGTAAGTAGTAAGGTTAGTTTTTTCATTTTGTTTTGTTTTAGGAATACTGATTTTACGGATTGTACGGATGTTCACTGATTATTTTTCCTCTCTCCTTCAGTGAAGGATTAGAGGGGTGTTCTAATTTATTTAGTCTCTTCGGCTCCGCTCAGAGACCGTTTATTGCAGTACCCTCAGCGTCCCGATAGTTCGGGAGAAGGGAACAGTTCGTTAATCTTTCTTCAATAATTCTGAAGGATTTAATTCCTTTCCGTCGATAAATATTTTATCAATTGAGTTTAAATTTTCTAAATCTTCCAAAGGGTTTTTATTCAAGATTAATAAATCGGCTTCAAAACCTGCTTCTATCCTTCCTATTTTCCAACCAAAAGCATTATTGAAATTGGAGGTGGTTGCTGCTAAAACTTCTTCGATTGAAAGTCCAACTTTGGTATGAAGCAGCATCAATTCGGTATGCAATGAAATTCCGGGCATTGTTCCCCAAACATCGGTTGCCGAACCTGATAAATAATGAGCTCCTGCTTTGTAATAAGTAGGCTCTATTATGGTAGTTTCGGTGGTTATTAAATGAGTGTAAGCAGCTTGCTCAACAGAATCTATACTGTGTTTTCCTGTAATTTTATCGGCGGGTCGGTTAATATCTTTTTCATCTAAAATAACCGCCACAGGATCTAACCACGGGTTTTGGGAATCGGGTAAATCTAGATAAGATAAACTCATCGTTGGCATAATAAAGGAATTGGAAGCTGCTAAGTTTTTAGCGTGAGCTTCCAATAAAGAATCTCCTTTTTTAAGCAGAGTTAAATAAGCGTAATACTTCCATTTTGGACTGTTTAAATCGTTGGAAAAAGGCTCGTGAGCTACTGCATTTGCCATCGGTCTTGGGGCTACGTCCAGAGAATATCTGGTGGTATGTACAAAGGCATCAATCCCAATATCCATCCCTTGTTTGTAGCTTGTTAGTCCCAATTCGCCAATGGTTCCCATTCCTTTTTTCTTGGCGTAATTGTACACCATTTTAGTTTGGTCGGGAGTTAAAGAATACATCATTAAAAGCACTCTAAATTTAGCATCGTATAGGCTGTCAATTCGTTTAATTAATTCTTTGTTAGTGGCAGGTTCTTCTCCTACTCCTTCCAATCTGTAAATTTGTGGCGACGGATTTGCATCTGGATAAAATGGTCCTCTTCGAAATCCATCAACTTCAATAATGGATGTGATTCCTTTATACAAATAGGCATTTGCATAGGCTTGACTATTCAAAGTTGCAAAACCATCGATGATTCCGGGCATTAGAAATTTTCCTTCAGCTTTAATGTTTTTCCTAGCAATTAAATTGGAAGGTTTATCCTTTAAATCTCCATAGGAAATGATGGTGTTTCCGAGTACATATACATACGAATTTTTGATAATTTCCGTTTTTTCTGAAGGATTTATTAAGGTAGCACCTTCAATTAAAATACTATCTGGTAAAGGTTCGGAATGGCAAGAAATTAAAAAGACAATTAAAAGAAATAGTAGTTTTTTCATAAGAATTAAATCTTGTTAAATGTAAGAAATAAAATCTTCAATTTAACAAAGTCGTAATAGTAAGAATGTGTATTTTTGAAATTCAAATTTTATTTTATGTCTAAAAAATTCAAATTTATAGCTAGTCTTCTATTCGCATCTATCCTTATTATTTCTTGTGAAGAAAATACAAAAGATAAGCAAGAACAATTTGTTGAAACTAACACACCTACAAATCCACCTAAAAAAATTAAAAATGTTATACTTTTAATTGGTGATGGTATGGGACTCAGTCAAGTTTCAGCCAGCCAATATTACAATGACAAAATTCCCAATTTCGAACGATTTTCGGTAATTGGTTTGAGTAAAACTTCGTCTGCAAGCGATGTAATAACAGATTCTGCAGCAGGTGCAACGGCTTTGGCTTCGGGAGTTAAAACCAATAATGGTGCTGTTGGAGTAGATAAGGATACGCTTTCTGTTGAAACTATTATCGAACAAATTTCACCTAAAGGAATTAGTACAGGAGTTATTTCCACTTCAGCCATTACCCACGCAACACCTGCTTGTTTTTATGCCCACGTTAAAAACCGAAGAATGGAAGAAGATATTGCACATTTTTTAGTGAATTCGGAAATAGATTTTTTTGCTGGTGGAGGATTAAAATTTTTTAACGAGCGTGAAGATGGAGAAAATTTATTAAAACTTTTAAAAGAAAATAATTTTAAAGTTCATACTAAAGAAATCCCTAAAACAACTTCAAAAAAGAAACAAGCTATTTTACTTTCTAAAAAAGGAATGCCAAGAATGATAGATGGTCGTGGCGATTTTTTACCTGAAGTTACTCAATTAGCTTTAGAACATTTATCTAAAAACAAAGAAGGTTTCTTTTTAATGGTAGAAGGTTCGCAAATTGATTGGGGAGGTCATGACAAAAATGCCGAGTATTTAATAAGCGAATTATTAGACTTTGATAAAACCATAGGAGTTGCTTTAGATTTTGCTCAGCAAGATGGAGAAACCTTGGTTATTGTTACTGCTGATCACGAAACGGGAGGATTTACATTAGCTTCAAACGATGGCGATTATAAAGACATCAAACCTGTTTTTTCTACCGATGGTCATTCGGCAACTATGGTTCCTGTTTTTGCAGAAGGACCGGGTTCAGAAAAATTTGGTGGTGTTTATGAGAATACATCCATTTACGATAAAATTAAATCGTTTTTTATGGAATAGATTTCAATTCAAGAAATTTATTACTTTAGCAATAGTTAAAATTCTATGAAGTACTTAAGCGATATTGGTTCCTATTTTTTAATGCTTAAAAAAGTATTTAAAAGTCCCACGAAAAAATTGGTGATGCGGGAACTTATTTTTAAAGAAATAGATGATTTAATTATCAATTCGCTTTGGATTGTTTCGTTTATATCCTTTTTTGTTGGTGGCGTAATTGCCATACAAACAGCATTAAATTTAGAAAATCCTTTAATTCCGAAGTCACTAATTGGTTTTGCTACTCGGCAATCTATTATTTTAGAATTTGCACCTACTTTTATGTCTATTATTATGGCAGGAAAAGTGGGGTCGTTTATCACATCAAGTATAGGTTCTATGCGTGTTACCGAGCAAATTGACGCTTTGGAAGTTATGGGAATTAACTCCTTAAACTATTTAGTTTTTCCAAAAATAATAGCCATGTTATTTTACCCATTTGTCATTGCAATAGCTATGTTTTTAGGAATATTTGGCGGTTTTTTAGCTGGAGTTTATGGTGGTTTTGCATCTGCAACAGATTTTACTATTGGCTTACAAGACACCTTTTATCCTTTTCATTTGGTTTATGCATTTATTAAAACCTTTTTGTTTGCTTTTATTTTGGCTACGGTTCCTTCGTGGCAAGGATATTATATGAAAGGTGGTGCTTTGGAAGTAGGAAAAGCAAGTACCAACTCGTTTGTTTGGACTAGTGTTTTAATTATCTTGACCAATTATATTGTAACTCAACTTCTTTTAAGCTAATGATAAAAGTAGATCACATAAAAAAGCAGTTTGGAGAAGATGAAATTTTAAAAGGAATTTCTACAACTTTCGAAAGAGGAAAAACCAACTTGGTTATTGGTCGAAGCGGTAGTGGAAAAACCGTAATGCTGAAATGTTTGGTAGGTCTTTTTGAACCTAATTCTGGTGAAATTTACTTTGAAGACAAAGCTATGAGTAAAATGAACAATGAAGAACACCGAATTTTAAGAGAAGAAACCGGAATGTTATTTCAGGGTGGTGCTTTGTTTGACTCTATGAATATTGAAGACAATGTGATGTTTCCGCTGCGAATGTTTTCAAATAAAAAAAGACCCGAAATGCTCGAAAGAGTTAATGAAGTGCTAAAAAGAGTAGATTTAGAAAATGTAAATAAAAAATTTCCATCAGAAATATCTGGTGGTATGAACAAACGTGTTTCCATTGCTCGGGCAATTGTTAACAATCCTAAATACTTGTTTTGTGACGAACCAAATTCAGGTTTAGATCCTAGAACTGCTACTTTAATAGATCAATTAATCCAAGACATTACTAAAGAAAATAATATTACAACCGTTGTGGTTACTCACGATATGAACTCGGTAATGGAAATTGGAGAAAAAATAGTTTTCTTAAAAAACGGCAATTTAGTTTGGCAGGGAAATAACCAAGAAATTTTTAAAACCGACAATACAGACGTAACCGATTTTGTCTATTCTTCAGACTTATTCAAAAAAATTAGAGATATTCAAATAAAAGAACAGTAATTCTTAACAAAAACATAGTGTAATTAAAAATAAATAGTTTATTTTTAGACACTTAATTCAAACAGAAAAATAAAATGAAAAAAATCCTACTTTATAGCTTTGCTATTTTAAGCGGTGCAAGCTTATTTGCACAAGTTAGTTTTACTAGCAGAAATGAATTAATAGACAATTTTCCCAGTGTTTCATCTACCGCCAGTGTAGATATGAATGGTGATTATTTAGATGATTATGTTCGAGTATCAAATTCTGGTATTGGTATCGATTACCAACAACCAGACGGAACTTTTAACTCAGTTTTTTACTCAATGTCTATTCAAAACGATCCTAATTGGAGTATTGCAGCTGGAGATATAGACGGAAATGGTTATACCGATTTAGTTTTAGGTAACGGATCAAGAGTATCTTTTTTATTTGCCAATAACGATGGTACTGGATATACAGAACAACCACATCCCGAATACATTTTCTCACAACGTTCTAACATAGTAGATATTGATAACGATGGAGATTTAGATGCTTTTGTTTGTCATGATGTTGACGAGAGTTATCCTTATCGTAACGATGGAAACCAAAACATGGTACTGGATCAAACGTTAATTCAAACTTTAGACTTAGCGGGTAATTACGCTTCTCTTTGGGTAGATTATGACAACGATGGAGATACCGATATGTATTTAACTAAATGTCGTCAAGGCTCTTCTCCAGGAGACCCAGAACGTACCAACGCAATGTACCGAAATAATGGTGATGGAACCTTTACAGAAGTTGCACAATCTATTAATTTAGCAGACAATGCACAGTCTTGGACTACTATTTGGCAAGATTTTGACAACGACGGAGATTTTGACGCCTATACAGTAAACCACGATTTTGAAAACAGATTTTATGAAAATGATGGGTCTGGAGTTTTTACAGATATTATTGGAACTACTGGTATCAACCCTAACGATTTAGGTGCATGGGAAAACCAAGGAGCAGATTTTAACAATGATGGTTTTGTAGATATTTTTTCTGAAATGTCTAAAGAATTATACATTAACAATGGTGATATGACTTTTACAGGTATGGACTTACCTTTTGATGAAGGTGCTATTGGAGATTTTAACAACGACGGTTATTTAGATGTAGCCTATAACGGTCAATTATGGATGAATGATGGAGGAACTAACAGATACATAAAAATTGGTTTAAAAGGCGTTCAAAGTAACCCTAATGGAATTGGAGCTCGTGTAGTTATTTTCGGCGAGTGGGGAACTCAAATGAGAGAAATTCGTTCAGGTACTGGATTTAGCCATATGAGTTCATTAATTGCCCATTTTGGTATAGGTACTGCTTCTGGTGTAGATAAGATTGAAATTTATTGGCCTTCAGGAATTGTAGATGTTATTGAAAACCCTACTATTAGTACACAACATATTTATGTAGAAGGAGAAAATGAATTAGCAGTAACAGATTTTGAGAAAAATGGAATAAGCATTTACCCAAATCCAACTTCTTCTTTTGTTAACTTCTCCTTAAACGGAATTGAAGGAACTCCAGTAAAAGTTATAGATATTAATGGAAAAACAGTATTAAATACTAACATTTCTTCAAATAGAAATATAAATGTAGAAACTTTAACTTCAGGAGTTTATTTTGTACAATTAGAAGTTGAGAACAAAGCAGTAAACTATAAATTTATTAAAGAATAAAGAATTTTTAATTATTCAAAAAAACAACTAAGACAAAAAATTAGTGTTTTAGTTGAATCAAAAAAGGTTAGACTTTTAAATATAGTCTAATCTTTTTTTTTATCATTATGTTAATTTAACAGGTAGTAGTAAATTTACCTAAGTATATATTATTCTAATATACAATCTATAATACGTTCCAAAGCCATTCCTCTAGATGCTTTAATTAATAGATGACTATGGACTGGAGGGTTAATATTTAACTCACTTTTCAACTCTTCAAAAGTTTTATATTTTATAATATTTCTAGAGTTACTTTTAGTTTTATAAAAGTTTTCTCCTATTAAACAAGCATAATCAAAATCACATTTTTCAATATAATTTACAATTTTTTGGTGTTCTATTTTGGCTTTGTTACCAAGTTCAAACATATCTCCTAAGAAGATTATTTTAGTATTTCCTTCTGCCAAATTAAAATTTTCTAATGCAGCCAACATGCTTGTGGGGTTAGCGTTATAGGCATCTAAAATAATTTTATTAGTTCCTTTTAATAGAATTTGGGAGCGGTTATTTGTAGGAATATAAGTTTCAATAGCTTGTTTTATTTTTTCTTTTGATACTTTAAAATAATCACCTATTGCTATTGCGGCTGCAATATTATCAAAATTATAATTTCCTATTAAATTACTTTTAATTAACAATTCTTTATACAAAACAACTACATTTTTTGAAGCGTCTTTTAATTGAATTGTACAATCTTGCTGAGCGTCTCCAAAAGTGGTTTGTTGGATTCCAGCAGTTTTTTTTACTTGCCTATAATCATATGCATTTACAAATACGTGCTTATTGTTTTTTCTAAGAAAATCATATAATTCTGTTTTTGCTTTTACAACTCCTTCTAAATTTCCAAAACCTTCTAAATGTGCTTTACCAAAATTAGTAATATACCCATAATCGGGCTTAGTTATTTGACACAACTGTTTAATTTCTTTTGGATGATTTGCTCCCATTTCTACAATTCCCATTTCTGTTTGCTTATTCATAGAAAGCAAAGTTAAAGGAACACCAATATGATTATTTAAGTTTCCTTTAGTTGCAACGGTATTAAATTTTAAAGATAAAACCGAATTTATAAGTTCTTTAGTAGTGGTTTTACCGTTGCTTCCTGTTAAAGCAATTATTGGGATTTGCAAATAATTTCGATGAAATAAAGCTAATTCCTGTAAAGTTTCTAATACATTATTTACCAAGATAGTCCCTTCGGTTTGATACTTTTTTTCGTCTACAATAACTCTATATGCTCCCAATTCTAAAGCTTGTTGAGCAAACTTATTTCCGTTAAATTTTTCGCCTTTTAAAGCAAAAAACAAACATTTTTTTGATATAATTCTGGTATCTGTACAAATACCAGAGGAAGTTAAAAAATGTTGATGAAGTTGTTGTATTTTCATTGAAATAAAGGTACAAAAAAACCCCTTCTAAATTAAGAAGAGGTTTTGTGTTTTTATAACTAAATATTATTTACCTCTAGGTGTTTTTCCTTTTTTAGATTTACCACCTACTCTAGACATTGCACATCTAAAACCAATATAGTCTGTAGCCATATCTTGTGGAAAATAACGTCTTTGTGCTGGGTCTAACCAATAATCTCTATCTCTCCATGAGCCTCCTTTATATACACGAACTTCATCGTTTATTAATGTTGTTCTTGAGGAAGATTTATCATATTGACGTTCTAAACGTCCTGTAGAATCTGCATAAACTTGATGTTTTGGTGAGTCATACATTAATTCTTTATT
>JALWUJ010000102.1 GCA_027080135.1 Flavobacteriaceae bacterium
GTTATGACCCAACAAGCTAAAACGTATTTTTCTTTTTTAGATTACAAATTCTTAAAATCCTAAATTTTTATTTTACTTTTTCCGTCCGAGTGAGTTTTCCACACAAACTAGCTAAATCTTTTAAACTTTTAATCCATTAAGTTTTTTAAGCTATAATTCCGTTTTGCTTAGACGAACAGAGAAGATTTCGGTTCCGATCATCTTCGCGGTTTAGTTTTGTTCCACACTTTTTGTTACGTTCCGATTCCATTTTGCTTGGACGAACAGAGAAGATTTCAGTTCCGATTATTTTCGCGGATTAGGGTAATTTCGTTCGTTTTCAATTCCGTTTTATAGTCACCTCTTCCCCATTCAAAGGAACTCAAATTTTTATGCTATCGATGAGGTTTGTTAGCATCGGAGCTGTTGAAGTTAACGGGTTGTGTATGAAGCGTTGGGCGTTTAAAAGCACGTCATTTTCGGTTTATTACTTACTTTAGTTATATGCACTAACTTTGGTTTAATCACTTATTGCCCAATGATTTATACACGTTGTTGTAAGTAGTGCTTCACGTTCTGCTTGGTTTTCCGTTGTTTGTTATTTAGTTCCAATGTGAGCGTTGGCAAGACATACTCTTTTGCAATTTTTGGCGTAGCGTTGGCTTTAGCGAATTGCGAATGTGTATGACTTTAAGCTTTGGCATTAGATATAATATTTAAATGCTAAAGGTGGTGTTTTTATGTCTGTACTTGCAGTAAGTATTTCTCCAATCTTATCTGCAAATCTTAATGTTACAGGTTCGCCATCTGCAAAAATGCAAGCATTATAATTCAATTTAGTTAAAGATAAAATATCTTTTAAAACTTGTTTTATATCAGCTTCTCCTTTGTTAATTTCTATGAATAAGGGATTAGGAACTTCCATTGATAATGCTGTTTGTATTTTTGGAACATAACCTACAGTCCAAAGAAAAGCACTTCTCTCGTTCACTACATATGCATTTCCTCTCAAAATTGTATAATCTCCCTCAGTTTTGTATAATTTAAGTGGTTTTGTTTTTGATATTGTTACTCCGACAAGATTAGTTTCTTTTGGTGTTATTTCTAAGAATGCATTCCATTCTTGATGATTAAACCTTGTTTTTGCGTGAATAAAAACCTCTTTCGGGTATTCTCCAATCTGTTCTTTATAGGATTTTAAAGATTGACTTAATAGAGCCTTTGCTTCTTTAGGCTTTAAATGATACTGTCCATTTTTAGGATTATACCAAGGACCAACTTCTCCTTTAAAAACTGTACCATCTCCATTATCTAAAAACATTTGAGCTGCACAACAAGCATTTCTTGGATTTTTGCTTTTTTCAACTTTTTTATAAACTAATCCAAGGTAGCATACTCCATTTCGAACATCAGATAATTTCCAAGGTTTACCTCCAGCTTTATAAAATGCAGCTGTTGAAATTGTCCAAGCCAAATGCCCTTCAATTTTTGAAAAATCTCTAATTGGTAAGCCAAATGCATTTTTAAAATCTCGCCAAGCCAATGTACTTTCTCTAAAAATTTGTGTTGGTATAGTGTGTTCTAACAATCTTGCCTTGAACTGGTCGTGAAACTGTGCGTCATAATTATAAGTTTCAGCTTCTTTTTCTTGTTTTTTTAATTCTACGTTGACATCTGGAAATAGTGATGGTTCATACCTGAAAGATTTTGCTTTTGATTTAGACATTAATGCTTTAGTCTGAACCATTTCTTTAGGAAGTACTGAATTTGGTCTGCAATATTTATAAATTTCATCTGGAACAATAACGAACCATACATCGACATTTTCATCTTCATTTTTATTAGCAGAAATTATCTTGTCTATAAAAAGGGAAACTAAGTCGTAAGTTCGCTTATGTGTACTACTATTGTAAAGTAATTTACCAATATCTTCATTTGTAACTTCCTTAAATGTGATTCCTGAGGATTCCCATTTACAATCGAAAACAGCTTCAAAACCAGGAAACATTGGTCTTGTAATACTGTTACTATTATAAATTGGTTTTTGTATGAGGTCTAAATAATCTCTAAAAATTTTAAGTCCTTGTTTAGTTCCAATAACACCGCTTTTGATGCCATAAAGATTATTTAATGGACCAAATAAAGCAAGGCCATCTCTGGCGTCAGTACATTTTTGACCGTGTGCAAATAGTATATTTGGTTCTTCGATGTATATAAGTTCTTTCATTCAGATTCTAAATTTTCAATCAACTCTTCTTGCTCTTCGATATCTTCTTCTTTACTAAAGTCAGATAATTCAGCTTCTTCTTCAAGAGTGTTCTTTTCAGGAATATTGTAGCTTACTTTACCTTTGAATTTTACTGGTTCGTTAGACACAAAAACTTTCTCCTCACTACCCATTTCTAAATAAAAGGAATTATCATCGTCAGATAAATATTTTATAAATGCCAATAGTTTGGTTCTCCAAGTATTATTCCACCAGTTTTTACCTTGTCTTCTTCTTGATGAATGTTGAACGCTTGAAGACTCAATTAATTTTTTCCCGTCTGCCGTAAAAAATATGTGTGATGAAATCATTAATACTGGAAATGGATAAAGTTTTGACGCTCCAGAAATTCCAAAATGCCAGTTTTTATCTTTTTGCTTTCCGACTAACATAATTTTCTCGAATTTATCTTTTTCTAACTTGCCTTTTTCGAGCCAATATGCAGTTTTATTAGACATTTCATATTCTTGAACTTCTTTATCTTTCATCCTTAATTCAAATGCTTTATTAAGAAGTTGTACTATTAGCCTTTTACATTCTGCATTCCTGATAAAATTTGAATCATAACTTCCTGATAAAATTTCCTCTGTTGGTATCCTAATTGTTTTGCTTTTATGATATGTTTCAGTTTTAGGTAATTGATATGTAAAGTCGTAAGCCCAAGCGAACGTACACAGATAATTTTTGTATCGAATAGCAGGAAATGTCAATTCTCTTACATCAAATCTTTTAGGAAGCATCCAATTATATTCGTGAAATCTTAACTCTTCAGGAAAGGACAATATCGAAAGCCAATTTGAATCATAAATTTCTTCTTTTTCAATTACGCTTTTATCGTGTAGAAATATTTGTTGATAAAGTAAATTACTTTTTGAAGCGTCAGCAACTTCTTTTGGAACTTCTTGTTTTTCGAAAGCTTCTAATAAATCTTTCAAACCTTTTGCCCAAGACTTTTTAAAATCGATAGCGTTAAGCCTTACAATATCAATATTAATATCATCGTAAGATAGTTGTTCGTCAATTGATAAAGGAATTATAAACTTATCATCTTTCAGTTGTTTTTTTACTTTTGCTGCAACTGCTAATTCTTTAAGAACACCTTCGCGTTGATTTGAATAAGATGATGAAACAAGTAAAAATTTACAGGTATCTTCTCTTATAACTTTTTCGATATTGCTCCAGAAATCAACTCCTTTATCTAAAAAAAGAATGTCACACCAAACATCGTAGCCTAATCCAATTAGTTTTAAGGCTAACCATTTAGTGAAATCATTGTCATCAGGTGTTGCGTGACTTATAAATATTTTATTTCTCATTTCCTAAATTGTCGTTTTCAGTAATAACTTTTTAGTTTATTATTTGTTAAAACTTTAAACTTTTTTGTTTTACGTTAGATTGACGTAAATAATTAACTTTTTTTTCTGCCAATTGAAGAACATCAAGTGAGCAACTACTTTCATAAATTTTATTTGCAATTACTTGACTAAGAAATTCAATTCTTAATTCATCTAAGTTTAAATTGAATACAGAGGCTAAGAGGTATAATCGTTTTTCATCAAAATCCCTTTTTCCATTCTCTATTTTACTCAAATTTGCTGAATCTAATTCGAGTTTTGCACCTAATTGAGTTAATGTAAATCCTTTATCGGTTCTTAATTCTCTTATGTATTCTCCAAAATGTTTCTTCATTTGACTTGAATATTTTGACTTGTCAATTTATGACAAATATAGTAAAATATATTGGTTAGTCAAAGAATTAGCTCTTGATTGTCAGACGATAATATAGGTAAGGGAAGAAACAGCTCTTTTGTTTTTTAGCGTTGGCTTATGTGTCGGCAAAAAACAAATGTGCTGTTTGTGCTTTGGCTTTTTTTAGTTCAAATGTTCAATTTAAGCTCGATTTTCGCATTACTTACAACGGCTACGTGTATGGTTAGTGGCGGATTTTATAGCTATTAATTTTCATTTTAGCACTGTCTTTGATTAAACGCAATATATTGAATTTCAGCGAATAACCGCCATTAACTATACACTGTGTTGTGCATTCGGTTTTAACTTTCTTCCAATTTTTTAATTTCTATTTCAAGTTTCTTTTTTTCTAATTCAGATATTTCATCATCAGTTTCTTTTGATTTTTTCCATTTATAAAATCCGTAAGAAGCAATAGCAATACCAATAGGAAAAAAAATCCAAAATAGAATATTGTATAATTGTATGTGTTTCCTTCTTACCTTTATTTCTTCATACTTTTGTTTACTAGCAATTTGATTAATTTTATTTTCAGAATTTAAG
>JALWUJ010000103.1 GCA_027080135.1 Flavobacteriaceae bacterium
AATGGCGAAAAAATTGAATTGGCAGGTTTCCCGCACCATTCTTTAAATACCTATTTGCCAAAATTGGTGATGGCAGGTTGCCGAGTTGCGATTTGTGACCAACTTGAAGATCCAAAACAAACCAAGAAAATTGTAAAGCGCGGAGTTACAGAATTGGTAACTCCAGGAGTTGCTTTAAACGACGATATTCTTCAATCAAAATCCAATAATTTTTTAGCTGCGATTCATTTTGGTACTACCTCTAAAAAGGAAGAAATAGGAGTTTCTTTTCTAGATGTTTCAACGGGAGAATTTTTAACTTCGCAAGGGTCGTCAGAATATATTGATAAATTACTTCAGAATTTTAGACCTTCGGAAGTGTTGTTTTCCAAACAAAAAAGAAAGTTGTTTTCTGAAACTTTTGGTGATAATTTTCATGTTTTTCATCTAGAAGATTGGGTGTTTCAAACCGATTATACAACCGAAACTTTAAACAATCATTTTAAAACAACCTCTTTAAAAGGTTTTGGAATTGAACATTTGCAATCAGGGATTATAGCAGCAGGAGCAGCACTTCATTACCTTTCGGAAACCCGCCACGACAAGCTGCAGCACATTGCAAAAATTTCAAGAATTGCCGAAAACGAATATGTTTGGATGGATCGTTTTACCATCGGAAATTTGGAGTTGTATCATTCCGCTTCACAAAATGCAGTTACTTTGTTAGATGTCATTGACAAGACGATTTCACCAATGGGAGGCCGCTTGTTAAAACGTTGGATTGCCCTTCCGTTAAAAAATAAAGACAAAATAATTTCACGGCACGAAGTAGTGAGTTATTTGTTGGAAAATTCTTCTGTTTTAGATAAAATTCAGCAGCAAATTAAACGTATTGGTGATATCGAGCGCTTAATTTCTAAAGTAGCCACAGGAAAGGTAAGTCCGAGGGAAATTATTCAGCTTAAAAATTCCCTAGAAGCCATTATTCCTATTAAGGCACAAGCACAATATGCCGATAATGAATCTATAAAAATTATTGGTGAGCAATTACAGGATTGCGACTTGCTTCGAGAAAAAATTAAAGCGACTTTAAACGAAGAAGCACCTGTTTTAATACAAAAAGGAAATGCCATTGCAGCTGGAGTTTCGGAAGAATTAGATGAGCTAAGAAGCATTGCAAAAGGAGGGAAAGATTACCTAGATGCCATGTTGAAACGGGAAACAGAACGAACAGGAATTAGCTCTTTAAAAATAGCTTCTAACAATGTTTTTGGATATTATATTGAGGTTAGAAATACGCATAAAGACAAGGTGCCGGAAGAGTGGATAAGAAAACAAACCTTGGTAAGTGCCGAACGATACATCACCGAAGAACTTAAAGAATACGAAACGAAAATTCTAGGAGCCGAAGAAAAAATAGGAATTTTAGAACAAGAAATTTTTAGTAAATTAATTGTTTGGATGCTTCAGTTTATTAGTCAAGTACAACAAAACGCACGGTTAATTGGTGAGTTGGATTGCTTATGTTCTTTCGCTTCCAACGCCAAAGAATCCAATTATTCTCGACCTATATTAGACGATACTTTCGAAATAGATATTAAAGAAGGAAGGCATCCCGTAATCGAAAAACAGTTACCACCAGACCAACCTTTTATTGCTAACGATGTGTATTTGGATCGTGAAATGCAACAAATTATTATGATTACGGGTCCTAATATGAGTGGTAAATCTGCCATTCTAAGGCAAACGGCTCTCATAGTTTTAATGGCACAAATAGGAAGTTTTGTTCCTGCAAAAGCAGCTCGTTTGGGAGTGGTAGATAAGATTTTTACAAGAGTTGGAGCCAGTGATAATATCTCAATGGGTGAATCTACTTTTATGGTCGAAATGAACGAAGCCGCGAGTATTTTAAATAATATTTCGGACAGAAGTTTGGTGCTATTAGACGAAATAGGAAGAGGGACAAGTACTTACGACGGTATCTCCATCGCTTGGGCAATTAGCGAATATTTACATGAACATCCTTCAAAAGCAAAAACATTATTCGCAACACATTATCACGAACTCAATGAAATGACCGAAACTTTTGATCGGATTAAAAACTACAATGTTTCGGTAAAAGAATTAAAAGACAATGTGCTTTTTCTTCGGAAATTAGTGCCGGGAGGATCGCATCATAGCTTCGGAATTCACGTGGCAAAAATGGCTGGAATGCCACAAGCAGTTTTAGATCGTGCTAATAAAATACTGAAACGCTTAGAAAAATCACATTCTTCAGAAGAGCTTACCGAAGAGATGAAAGCCATTGCCAAAGACGAAATGCAACTCAGTTTTTTTCAATTAGACGATCCACTTTTAGCTGAAATAAAAGAAGAAATTCTCGACATAGATATTGATACTTTAACTCCTGTGGAGGCTTTGATGAAGTTGAATGAGATTAAGCGGATGATTCAGCCTAAAACTAATATTAAGTTTAAAAAATAATTCACTTTATAATAATTATATTGTAAATTTATAGAATACTATCAAATGATATATTCTATTTTTTATGATTCCTGAAGAAATAAAATTAGTCCTTTCAAATCTTATTGAAGCAAAGATTTTACCTAGAAAATTGTCCACAAAAAAAGTAGTGAGATACTTAAATAGTAAGGAATTTCATCGGGCAAAATTATACGAGCCTGAATTTAAAAAGCTGTTGGGAAGAAAGAGAAAAGGAAAAAGAAAATTTGAATTTGACACCCTAAAAGTAATTGAGTTTGAATTGAAATCCCAAGGAACTATCAATTTTTCATAAATACGACAGTTGCCCTATTTTTTTATAGTTAGGGATGTTGCAGTTTTGAGAATAATTAACAAACAACTTAAAATCTATTATTATGAAAAAGCAACTTACTTTACTATTTGTGTTAGTTTGTACAACTATAATGTTTGCTCAAAAAGCAAAAGTATCTGAAGGAAGTTTTAAAAACTTAAAAGGAATAACAGAGTTTAATGTAGTTTTTGACTACACCGATGTTCAAATTCCAAAGTACAAATCGGAAGAAGAATTTTTAAAAGATAAAATGAAAAAGCTTGAGGAGAAGGAACCTGGAACAGGAGAAGCTTTTAAAAAATCTTGGTTTGCTGATAGAGACGAACGCTATGCACCAAAATTTATCGAATCGTTTAACAAACGTTTTGATAATGGTGAAGTAAAAATTGACAGAAATTTAGACTCAGCCGAATATACAATTAAAGTACACACAACAGGTTTGTATGCTGGGTATAATGTTGGAATTTCAAGAAAAAATGCATGGATTGATGCTATAATTATAGTTTATAAAACCGATAATCCAGACAAGCCAATTTTAAAAGTAAAATACACAAAAGCTGAAGGTGGTGGAGCAATGGGCTACGACTATGATTCGGGTTACCGTATTTCAGAATGTTACGCAAAACTGGCAAAAACTTTTGCAAAAACGATTCTTAAAAAAGCGAAATAGAAACTATAACACTTTTTGCTTTAAACGATAAGACCTCTTAATTAAAAGAGGTCTTATTTATGTTACTTATTTTTTTCGGCTTCCATATTAATTAAATGTGCCATGGTACTCACAATTCGTTTGTGTTTTTTTACAAACGGATTGCTTTTATCCCAAACATAACCTGCTAATACTGCACAGATTTGTGCTTTTACTTCTGGGTTTTCAGGACGGTGAAAAAATAATGTTTGTAAATTTCCGGTGTACCATTCTTTTACATAGGAAGCAAAAACTTCAACTCCTTCCAAAATATATTCGGCATATTCTTTTTGCCAATCTACATTTTCGCCTTTTATTTCTTTGGCGGTTAGTTTTGCTGCCATCAATGCAGATTCGGTTGCAAAAGTGACTCCAGATGAAAATACGGGATCTAAAAACTCGGTGCTGTTTCCGGTGAGTACATATCCGTTTCCGAAGAGTTGTTTTACTGAAATGGAATAATTTTTAATAAAAATAGGTTCAAATAAATAGTCTTCATCTTCAAAACGGTCTTTAAAAAAATCGGATACTTTTACCATTGCCTGAAGTTTTTCGGTAGTTGAACCTTCAAACGATTCTAAAAATTCTGTTGGCCCTACAAAACCAATACTGGTCGTTCCGTTTGAAAAAGGAATGACCCACAGCCAAGTTTCGGTATCGGTAATATGAAATGAAATTCGGGTTCCTTCATACCCTTCAGGGCGTTTACTGTCTTTAATGTGAGTAAAAACAGAAGAATGTTTTGGTAATTCGGATGGTAAACTTAAATCTAGTAATATAGGTAAAACCCTTCCGTAGCCACTAGAATCAATTACTTTTTTAGCTTTTAAGGTGTAGGGATTTCCGTTTTCGTCTTTAATGGTAGTGGTTGAAATTCCGTTTTCATCAAAGTTAATGTCAATTAC
>JALWUJ010000104.1 GCA_027080135.1 Flavobacteriaceae bacterium
ATAGATAACGTTTTGCTGAAATGATTTTTTTGCTGTTGTTGTAATAATTACATTATAGCCCATATTCTTTTTTGGCTTCATTTATAGCATTATCAAAATTTTCAGTTTGATTGCTTTCAGCTTCTTTTATAGATTTATCTAATAATTCATTTATAACAGAAACTTCATATTCTAAGTATTCTTCAGGATATAAATGTTTGGATAGTAATTTCATTTCATCATTAGTAAACCTTTTTTCTTTCATTTTTTTATAAAAGAAACTTCTTTTTAATTCTAATAAATCAAGAAAGTATTGAAGCTTAAAATTACTCTTTTTAATATCTTCATTTACTTTGTTTATTACTTTATCGTATTCATATATAATGTTAATTGTTTTCATATGTGAATGAATTTGATTGTAAATATAAGAATATTAAATTAAAAACACTTCAAAAAAAAGGGATTAAAGTATCACCTTATTGTTATTCACAAAGAATACAGCGTTTACAAAAAAGAGCTTTCCATTTTCCCAAAACGAGCGGAATAACACATCATCTACTAAATAGATGACACTTCCTTTTCCAATGCGTTGTTCTCCAAAAACCAATGAATTTTTAAGTCCTTCTTTGGCATCTTCTCCAGAAAATCCAGAAACACTTACAGCATCTCCTTTAATATAACCTACATTATATCCGTTTTCAAGAAACTTAAACGAATTACGACCTTGTTTTAAACTATAATAAGTGTCGTCATAACCAAATGCCATAGGGTGAGTGTTGTCTATTGCTACTTTGTAAATACTTCCTGTAATAAAATTTTTCACACTGTTTCGTTCTCTTTCAGCATAAGGGATTGGTATTTCTTCTATGTTCTCTTCTGAAACATTTTCTTTATTTTCATCATCATCATTCATTCCGTTTCTTTCCAAACCAAATCCTTCTTTATCATTAAAAAATCCAGTAGTTCTTCCCATAGCAATTACTTTTCCTCCTTTGCTAATCCATTTTTTTAGTTCTTTCAAACTTTCTTCATCAAACGTTTTTCCGTACCATCCTTCAGGAAGCACTAACACATCAAAATTGTTTAATGTATTTATTCGGAAGTAATCTGTGTCTATCGAAGTAATTGGATATTTTAATTGTGTTTCAAAAAAGTGCCAAATGGCTCCGTAACTCAATGAAGAAACTCCTTTTCCTTTTAAAACAGCAATTCGTTGTTGATTCACTAATTTAATGTCTGGTGAACCAAAATCGGTACGATTGTCTGAAAAACTAGTTGTCGCAACAAATAACTGCCGTTGGTGTTTATTGGCAATTTTGGTAACTAATTTATCATAATTTGGATTGGTTTTGTTATCACTTTTAGTAATCACTAAACTTCCTCGTCCAAATTTATTTCCGTTAAAAACTAATTCCTTTTCAGAAAAACGGACTTTTATATTGTTTTGTAATAATTCAGCTAAAAAAGCAGCATCGCTCATACTATTCCATTGGCTAATATAGCCCGCAGATTTTGGAGCAGGATTGTTGTTAATGGCGGTCATAATCCGCACATCATTGGCAGCAATATGGTTGGTGCTCGCCACAGCATCTAACCCGTAAGCATAGGGAAGACTCCAAGAAGTGATGTCGTAAGTAAGCGGATTACTAAGTTTTGCATTGGGTTCAAAAAGTGCTTTTACCATTTTACCTTTAGGCTGTTTGGTACTTATTACAATTCCGTTTTCGGCATTAATACTTCCTTTTTTCTGAGTTTTATAATTATATCCGGTAACAGTTTTACTGTTGGAATAGCCCCATTTTATCTCGTGTTTATTTAGAAGTTGAGTGAGTTTTTTAAGATTGTCTTGATTTCCGTTTAAAACGTAACTCTTGTATTTTAAGTTAGAATTATCGAAGAATTTTTTAAATTCAGTATTTAATTTTTTAGCGTTTTTTGAAGAGATTTCTACCGTAGAAAGTCCCGTTGTAGTATGATGCGCCACCCGATCTTTTAAGGTTAAAACATAACCTTCGTCGGTGTTAATCCCTAAACCTGAACGTCCGTGACCTGCCTGTTCGTATGTCATTCCGATGGCTCCCATAAAAGTAGGGTAGGTATCACCATAACTGGGATAAAGCAAATCGAAACGCTCTCGTGTAAAAAACAACCAACCTTCACGGTCAAAATATTTTGCATGATTTTTTCCTATTTCTACTTGAAAGTCCCGTTGCCAATCGCTAATAATTTCGTGATAAGGTTCTGCAGCTGGAGCAAAATAATACGGTTCGTTAATGCCTTGTTCGTGAAAATCTACGTGAACGTGTGGCATCCATTTATTGTATATTTTAAGTCGTTGCTGGCTTTCCACTTGTGTTGCCCAAGCCCAATCTCTGTTGAGGTCGAACAAGTAATGGTTGGGTCTTCCACCTGGCCAAGGTTCGTTGTGTTCTGTAGCAACTTGCTTCACATCATAAGGCGTCGCTTTTACTTGATTGTACCAGTTTACATAGCGATCACGCCCATCTGGATTTACGCAAGGATCAATGATTACCACGGTATTTCCTAACCATAATTGCTTTTCGGTGACCAATTTGTAGAGTGTCAACATGGACGCTTCCGAGCTGGAAGCTTCGTTTCCGTGTACATTATAACTCAACCACACTATAGCGATTTCAGGACTTGAATCTCCATCTAAAATCCCAGTATTTTTCAAGTTGTTAGTTCTAATTGTTTCTAGGTTTTCAATATTATTTTTTGAAGAAACGATTGCATAAGTTAATGGTCTGCGTTCGTTTGTTTTTCCGTAGATATCAAAAGTGACCAACTTGCTGTTTTCTGAAACATACTCGAAATAGTTGACAACATCGGCGTGTCGAGTGTATTGTGTGCCAATTTCGTAACCCAGAAATTCTGAAGGAGATTGAATTTGGGCTGAAATAGTTAAAGAAAATAATAAAAGAAGGGAGGTGAAGTAACGAATCATTATGATGAATTTTTTTTGAAGCGTAAAGTTACTGAATTTTTGTTCTCACAAAGTCGCAAAGGTGCAAAGTTTTTTGTTTTATCTTCTTACTTTTCCTTTTTTTGGCTCAACCTTCAATTATAAAATTATCATTCTCTTGCAAATCACAATTAAGGTTTTTGTATTTTTACGACGGAAAACGCAAATTAATATATGTCTGTAAAAACAATACCTTACGCTGAAACTGGATATTTTTCGAAATTAGTTTGCGATTATTTAGCCGAAAAACTGGAGTTACAATCGTTTTATAGCCGTTTTCCGAAATTGGAGAATTTTGAGGGGCAGTTTACAGAAAAAAAACGGTCGCTGAGTGGAGCCGAAGTGAACTCAAGATCTATTTTAGTTAATTCTCTAAATAACCAATACCAAAACATAACAGTTTCCGAAGCCACAAAAAACAACATCAACTCGCTTTCTAAAGATACTACATTCACCATAACCACAGGTCATCAACTCAACCTATTTACAGGTCCTTTATATTTTCTTTACAAGATATTTTCGGTGATTAATTTATCTGAAGAGTTGAATAAAAAACATTCCAACAATCATTTTGTTCCTGTTTATTGGATGGCTACGGAAGATCATGATTTTGATGAAATCAACTATTTTAATCTCTTCGGAAAGAAAGTTGAATGGAAACGAAATACCTCTGGAGCCGTTGGTGAATTGACAACTGAAGGTTTAGAAATGTTGTTAAATGAATTAAAGTTAAAGTTAGGAAACAGCGAAAATGCTCAAAAACTAACCGCACTTTTCTCTGAAGCTTATATCAAACACAACAATCTAACAGATGCTACTCGCTTTTTAGCCAACGAGCTTTTTTCTGACTACGGACTCGTAATCATCGATGGGAATGATAACAATTTAAAACAACAATTTATTCCATTTGCTGAAAAAGAATTGACTGAGAATTTTGCATTCCATGTGATTAATGCAACCACAGAAAAGTTAGAGAAATTAGGATTTAAACGTCAGGTAAATCCGAGAGAAATCAACTTGTTTTATCTTAAAAAGAATCTTCGGGAACGCATTATTGAAGAAAATGGAGTTTTTAAAATAAACAATACTCAAATTGTTTTTTCAAAAGAAGAAATTTTAAAAGAGTTACGCGAATTTCCAGAACGTTTTTCGCCCAATGCCTTGCTACGACCTTTGTTTCAGGAAGTTGTATTGCCTAATTTATGTTATGTTGGCGGTGGTGGTGAGTTGGCATATTGGTTTCAGCTAAAGGATTATTTTAAAGAAGTTGAGGTAACTTTTCCGATGTTATTACTTCGAAATTCGGTACTTTTAGTTCCGAAGAAACTTTCCAAAAAGCTAGAGAAATTAAATGAAACGATAGAAGCTTTATTCCTTTCCACTTACGAATTGGAGAAAAAACATACGCTTCAACTGTCCGAAGTAAACATAGATTTTACACCACAACGAGAACATTTAAAAAAACAATTTAAAGACTTATATGAAGTTGCAAAAAAAACAGACCAATCCTTTTTAGGAGCTGTTGCAGCTCAAGAAAAAAAGCAAATCAATGGTTTAAATAACCTTGAAAAACGATTGTTAAAAGCAGAAAAACGAAAATTAGAGGATCACTTAGAACGCCTAACTTTCATTCAGTTTCAATTATTTCCGAAGGAAAGTTTACAAGAACGTACCGTTAATTTCTCTGAATTCTATTTGGAGTTTGGAGATGAATTACTCCAGAAATTAAAAGAAAATTTGGATCCTTTGGGGAATGAGTTTACGGTTTTGGAATTGTAAATTTTAAGAGGAACAAACACCTACAAGGTTTTTAAAATCTTGCAGGATATTACAAGTTATCATTTTTTTGAAAAGATATATTACTCAATAATTCCTGTAAAAATTGCGATGTAATACAACCCTGTTAAGATAAAAACAACTCCTGCTAGGGTGCGCATTACTTTTTCAATCTGTGTTATTCTAGTGTAAAAATATCCAACTTTACTTGCAGTAAATGCCAAAAGATAGGTGAATAAAATTACGGGTAAACCAGTGCCAAATGAGAATATGATAGGGAGGTACAATCCTTTGGTTGAGGCAATGCTCATCGGAATTAGCATTCCGAAATATAGAGCAGCACTATAGGGGCAAAATGCCAAGGCAAAAACAAGTCCGATTAAAAATGAACCTAACAGCCCTTTGTCTTTGAATTTTTCGGAAAGCTTTTCTTTAAAATTTGTTTTCCCTAAGAAATTAAGTTTGATAATATTGAGTATTATCAATCCAACAATAATCAATAAAGGACCTAAATATTTTTCACCATTCTGATTGAAAAAACGTGCGATATGAAATTTACTCGCCCCAAAATATAAAATCAACCCGATGGTGGTGTAGCTAAATGCTCTTCCTAAAGAATAAAGCAAACCACTTAAAAAAACTTTCTTTTTGTTAGAAATATTTTTTGAAATAAATGCTGTCGCTGTAATATTTGTAGCTAAAGGACAAGGACTAATGGCGGTCATTAGCCCCAGTACCAAAGCGGATAAAATGGGAATATTATAATTGTCTAATAGACTTTGTAATACATCCATTTTGCTAAATATTTTTTAATTCGGCGTCGATTTTTGATTTTAATTCTTTTGAAAACGCTTCTTGATCACGTCCTTTTTCAAATGCAAAATCGGTTAAATTAATGTGTGTTTCTTTTCCGTTTTTTATCACATTTAAAAACAATGCTGTTCCGGTAGCTTCAAAAGATTCTGCAATTTTGTAGTTTTTTTCTTCATCTACATTGATGGCTTTAAAAACAATAGTTCCGTCTTTTTGTTCTTCGGAATAATGCGTATCTAAAGTGTATTTTGCACTGGCTTCGATGGCTTTGCAGGTAACACATCTGTGGGTTCCGTAAAAGTCGATGACTTCAATTTTGTTGGTGCTTGCTACGGCTTTGGCTTTGTTTTTATCTTGATTTTGAGCTTTTCCGTTACAAGAAAAAAATAGGATACTTACTGCGAATATTGATAGAAAGGTTAACTGTTTCATAAGGATATATTTAATTAATTATTGATTACAATTGGCTTTGTTTTTATTGAGGATATCTGTTTTAACGTAATCGTTTTTTAAAACAGGTTTCCATTGAAAATTTGTAATTTCGGTGATGGTAAAATTATCTTTTGGATTGCTAGTCAGTAGTTTTTCTGAAAACTCATCTTCCATTTTTTTGAGCCTGTCTAAATCGCAAGCAGTCAATTCTCCTTTTATCGCTTTAGCTCCAAGTAGATTAATTTCTTTGGGTTTAACACCCTTGTTTAATTGGACTTTTACCGCTTTTTTATTGTCTTTTCTTTGGATGATATAAAACCCATTTTCGATAGTATTATCTACATAAAATGAATTGAACTGATAACGACCACCCGTCATATAAACCGCAACATCGGTAAGGCAAGGAGAACTTTTACTAACGATTCTTGTATTGGTTCGGTCTATGATTCCGTTGGGATACAATTCATTTAACCCTTCTTTAATTCCTAAAAAACCAAGTGCCAATCCATCACATAAATGTCCGTGAAATTTTTCTAAATCGGATAAAGTTAATTCGTGTTTTAGGTTTAACCTTCCTTTAGAAAAATCGGTATCAATTACTTTTATAGAAGTTTTAGCATTGTCTGAAACTTCTGTAGTTGCTTGTTTTTGTTGACATCCCAAAAAGCTAATCGTAATTAATATAAAGAGTGCTGTTTTTTTCATAGGACTTATAAAAATTCGATGGTTCCTTTTAATTCTGAAGATTTTGCAAGGGTATTGGTGATGGTTCCAAACTTTAAAATATTTTTATGAAGTAGGTTTAATTTCTTTTCATCCATCGTAGATTTTACTTTTAAAGTGTATGAAAGTCTTTCCATAGAAGGGGGTGAATCGGTTCTTTCTCCATTAATTTCTACGATTGCTTTTTCATAATCAAATTTTAAGATTTCAGATAAACGCTCCACATTTTTAAGCATACACGCCGCAAGAGATGACAATAATAATTCGGCAGGATTTGGCAAATTTTCTTTTCTTCCAGCCGAAGCATCAAATTGAATGCTACTATTATTGGCTTCAGATTTTGCGATTCCACCTTTTAAACTTTCTGCTTTAATTTTATACGACAACATATATTAGAGAATTATATTAAACAAATAGCCAGAAATGATGATACAAAGTGTTACTACTCCAAAGAAAATTCCGATGAGTTTAAAAGTCATTACTTTTTTTAGCAACATTGCTTCTGGTAACGATAATCCGACTACACCCATCATAAAAGCGATGGCGGTACCAATTGGAATTCCTTTGGCAACCAGCACTTGAACAATCGGTAAAATTCCGGAGGCGTTCGAATACATTGGTACTGCTAAAATGGTTGCTGCGGGAACTGCAAATAGGTTGTCTTTGCTCATATATTGTTCAAAAAATCCTTCGGGAATATATCCGTGCATCAATCCGCCAATGGCAATTCCTACGATTACATAAGGCACAATTCCTTTTAAAATATTGAGCACTTCATCCCAAATAATGGGTAAGCGTTGTTTAAAAGTTTGCTTTTCGGCAAGAAACTCGTCTTGTTCTTTTTTTGCATTTGCCAACACTTGTTGCACCCACGGTGTAAGGTAGCGTTCTAGTTTCAATTTTTGAAGAATGGCTCCTGAAATGGTTCCGAGTAAAATACCGCTGACTACATAAATCAGCGTCATTTTTACACCGAAAAGCCCGATGAACAATCCGATGGCAACTTCATTTACCAAAGGAGAAGTAACCAGAAATGCAAAGGTGACTCCGAGTGGAATTCCGCCTTTTACAAAACCAATAAATAAGGGTACAGATGAGCAAGAACAAAAGGGAGTAACCACTCCGAAAAGACTTGCCATTAAATACTCAAAACCGTATAATCTTTTACGCGATAGAAAATTACGAACCTTGTCTATTGGGAAATAACTGTTGACAATTCCCATTAAAAAAATGATAAAGAAAAGCAGTAATAATATTTTGGTGGTATCGTAAATAAAGAAGTTGAGAGCTTCGGCTAAACGTGCTCCTTTTTCTAAATTTAGGAGGTCAAAAACCAACCAATCGGCTATATGTTGAATCCAATCAAACATTTAGATTAATGGCATTTAGATTGCGAACAGCCACAACTTTCGGTTAGGACTATATTTGAAACATCTCCTTTAATAGGGAAGCCTTTTGACGCCCATTTAATAATTCCGTTTCGCATATTGTAAACATTTTTATATCCAACATTCATTAGAAAGTAAGTAGTTCGTAAACTTCTTTCACCGCTTAGGCAAACCATTACAATTTCTTGATCTTTCAGAATTTCGGAGTAGCGTTCTTCGAATTCTTCAATAGGAATATTTAGATAGTTTGGTACATCAAAAGTTACATTTTTAACTTCAGATTTACTTCTAACATCTACAATTAAGGCTCCTTCTTTTACTTTTCCTAAAGTTGTTGTTGGACAAATTTCTATAGCTTGTGTCATTTTGTTTATTTTAAAAGTTCTATGATTTCGTTTTTACTTGGCACTCTTCCTTTGATGGTGATTTTTTCATCAATAACGACCACGGGAGTGGACAATACGTTGTATTCCATTATTTTCATAATGTCTTCTACTTTAATGACTTGTGCATCGATGTTATTTTCTTTTACTACTTCTTCAACTAGGGCTGTGGTGGTTTTACACTTTGGACAACCTGTTCCTAAAATTTTTATTATTGTACTCATTTTTATATTTTGTTTATCGCAAATAGGCGATATGATTAATTAAATTTTTTTAGCATTTATTTGTTTCACACGAATTATTGATGGCAAAAAGACTTTCAAATAATAATTTTGCTTTCGTCCAATTTTCTTGATTTATGCGATAATTAATTTTGGGTGGATTTAACTCCCCTTCAATTAATCCTGCGTTTTTTAATTCTTTAATATGTTGCGAAATGGTAGATTGTGCTAAAGGCAGCACTTCCATTAAATCACCGGTACACGAACAAGATTGATTCTCTAAAAATTTTAAAATTGCAATTCTGGTCGGGTGGGCTAATGCTTTCGCTAATTTAGCTAAGTCTTCTGTTGACTCCTCGTAATTGATATGTTCTAAAGTTCGTTTCATTTCTTATCGCAAATATACGATAGGTTTTTGAAATGGCAAATAATTTTAGTTAATATTTGTTAGCTTTTTATTCTTTAAATTTTCCTAAAAACCATTTCGCAAAAGTTTTTTTACCTTATTTTTGCAGATGCAAAACAACGTCCTTATTTTAGATTTCGGTTCGCAATACACTCAACTCATTGCAAGACGAGTTAGAGAGTTAAATATTTACTGCGAAATCCATCCCTTCAACAAAGTTCCTGAAAACATAGAAAACTTTAAAGCCGTGATTTTATCGGGAAGTCCATTTTCGGTTCGTGCTGAAAACGCTCCACATCCAGATCTTTCAAAAATCAAAAGGCATAAACCTCTTTTAGGAGTTTGTTATGGTGCTCAATATTTAGCACATTTTAACGGCGGAAGTGTAGAACCTTCTAACATTAGAGAGTACGGACGTGCTAATCTTTCTGAAATTTTAGAAAACGAAACCTTATTCAATGGCTTTGAAAAAGACAGTCAAGTTTGGATGAGTCATAGCGACACCATTGCGAAACTTCCTGAAAACGGAATCCGTTTAGCGAGTACAAAAGATGTAGCAAATGCCGCCTATCGAATTGATGGAGAAGAAACCTATGCGATTCAATTTCATCCAGAAGTATATCATACCACCTTCGGAAAGCAATTATTAGAAAACTTTTTAGTAAACATCGCTAAGGTAGAACAAACGTGGACACCAGCTGCTTTTGTAGAAACTACGGTTTCAGAAATTAAAGCAAAAGTTGGAAACGATAAAGTAGTTTTAGGATTGAGCGGTGGAGTAGATTCTACCGTTGCAGCGGTTTTATTGCACAAAGCAATCGGTAAAAATTTATATTGTATTTTCGTAAATAACGGCTTGCTTCGGAAAGATGAATTCCAAAATGTACTCGATCAATACGAACATATGGGCTTGAATGTAAAAGGTGTGGATGCTTCGGAACGGTTTTTAGAAGCCCTAAAAGGAATTACCGATCCAGAACTGAAACGTAAAGCAATCGGACGTGTTTTTATAGAAGTTTTTGATGATGAAGCACATTTGGTAAAAGATGTGCATTGGTTGGCACAAGGAACTATTTATCCAGATGTAATTGAAAGTGTTTCGGTTACAGGAGGACCTTCAGCAACCATAAAATCGCACCACAATGTAGGAGGATTACCCGATTTTATGAAACTTAAAATTGTGGAACCTTTGCGAATGATTTTTAAGGATGAAGTAAGACGAGTAGGAAAAGAAATGGGAATTGATGACGAACTTTTAGGAAGACATCCTTTTCCAGGACCAGGATTAGGAATTAGAATTTTGGGAGATGTAACTGCTGAGAAAGTAAGAGTTTTACAAGAAGTAGATGCTATTTTCGTCAACGGATTAAAAAAGTGGAATTTGTACGATAAAGTTTGGCAAGCAGGAGCAATGTTGCTTCCCGTAGATAGTGTAGGAGTAATGGGTGACGAACGTACATACGAAAAAGTAGTAGCTTTAAGAGCTGTAGAATCTACCGATGGAATGACAGCCGATTGGGTAGATTTACCATATAAATTTTTGCAAGAAACCTCTAACCATATAATAAACCGAGTAAAAGGCGTTAATAGAGTAGTATATGATATAAGTTCGAAACCACCAGCAACTATTGAGTGGGAGTAGAAAGTGCTGAGTTGTGAGTGCTGAGTTATGAGTGTCTTCACGAAAGAGGCACGACCAAAGTGATTTCATAATAATAAGAAATTTTTGATTTAAGAATTGAAATTAACAAAAAAAAAAATAATATTTAAAACTTCGCGTCTTAGCGACTTAGCGAGAGATAAAATAACCATGAAAAACATATTTTTTTTACTTCTTTTTAGCTTTTTAGCGATGCACACTTTTGCACAAGAGTATCAAAGTCATACGGTACAAAAAGGCGAAACCGTTTATAGCATTGCCAAGCAATATGGGATATCTGAAACCATTATTTACCAGTTAAATCCAGATGTAAAACACGGAATGAATGTCAACACGGTATTGATACTTCCCGCTAAAGGTTCAAAACAATTAATTGAAATAAAAAAACACCGAGTAAAGCGAAAAGAAACCATTAAAAGTATCGCTTTAAAATACAATATTTCCGAAGACGAATTAAAAAAACACAACAAAGATCTTTACGCAAGAGAAGTTAAAAAAGGGGAAAAACTTGATATTCCGGTTTTTGCTAAATCCTCAGGAAGCAATACTGTTGTTGAGGTTGTTGAAACTCCAAAAGACACTACCACAACTTATAAAGTCCTTCCTAAAGAAACCAAATACGGAATTGCTAGAAAATACGGAATCTCGATTGCTGAATTGGAACAACTAAATCCTTCGATGGGAGAAAGTCTTCAGATAGGTGAAGAAATTGTGGTTCCAATTAAAATAGTTTCGGAAGAATCAACTATTATAGAAGAGGATAATTTTACTTATTATGAAGTACTTCCAAAAGAAGGTTTCTTCCGTTTAAAAGTAAAATTAGGCCTTTCCGAAGAAGAGATTATTGCTTTAAATCCCTATGCAAAAGATGGTTTAAAAGAAGGAATGATATTAAAAATTCCGAAGAACGAAAGTCTTTTAACTTCCACCGAAACCATTAATCTAGAAGATTACATCGTTAATAGAAAGAAAAAACATTTGGTCGTGATGTTGCCATTTAAGTTGAACAGGGTCTATTTAGATTCCATAGATGTAAACAAAGAATTACTTAAGACAGACGGAACTTTACGAGCAGCCATAGATTTTTATAGTGGAGTATTAATGGCAACCGAATTTGCAAAAGACAATGGAATTTCGATAGAATTGGATGTTTATGATACCGAAGGAAGTCCAAGTAAAGTAGGCCAGATAATCAACACAAAAAATTTTGAAAATGTAGACGCGGTTATCGGCCCTTTATTAAGTAAAAATATTGAAAAAGCAGCGATGAGTTTAGCGTCTAAAAATGTACCGGTAGTTTCGCCGTTGAGCAAAGTTAAATTAAAAGCTTCTCCTAATTTATACCAGACTATGCCTTCCAGAGAGTTAATGGCAAAAACGATGTTAGACTATATTAGTAAAAGAAAAGACACAGTAAATATTATTGTGATTTCGGGTAAAGAGTGGACACATAATAAAGGTAAGATTATGAAAGCCTTGCCAGATTCAAAAACAATAGTTCCAGAAAAAGGAAATTATTTATATGTAGAAAGCATAAGGAAAAAACTAGATGCTAACAAAGAAAATTGGGTGATTTTAGAATCCGATAACCCTATATTAGTAAGTAATGTAGTTGGTTTACTGAATGGTTTTTTAGGTAAAATTTTAAACAATGACGGTAGTGAATTAAAAGAAGTAAAAATTAGACTTTTTGCCATTGATAAAAACAAAGCATTTGAATACAACGATGTTTCAAACATTCATTTAGCAAAACTTAACTTTACATTTCCTTCCGTAAATAAGCATTATGAGTACGATGTGTTAACACCGTTTTTGGTGAGTTATAAAAATAAATATGAAGTGTTGCCAAATAAATATGCTATTCGAGGATTTGATGTAACCTACGATATCATTCTAAGATTAGCCAATGCTGAAACACTTGCTGAAGCTTCCGGAAGCGATATAAAAACCGAATATATTGAAAATAAATTTCAGTATGTAAACGATTTAAACTCAGGATTTCAAAACAATGCTTTCTATATTGTAAAGTATAATAATGAGTTGAAAATGGAAGTGGTGGAGTAAAAAACACTTTCAATAAATTTTTAAATTTTTCGTTACAAGTAATATGAGAATTACTTATTTGTTAGTTGTATGTTTCCTTATTTTCTCGTTTGTTACCGAAGAAGAAAAAATCCCATGGTCTGAAAATTACCAACTAAAATGGTCAGATTTTAAAGCTCCTTCATCTTATTCTGGTGCTTTTGTAGCCAGTACAAGTTCGGGAATTGCCTATTCACTTTCCTATTCAAATAACGAAAAGGACGAAATTCTAGAAACAAATATTATCGTAACGTGTAATTTTTATCCCAACAAATCTTGGTACAGTAAAAAAGATGCTTCAGATTATATTTTAAAACATGAACAAACCCATTTTGATATTTCCGAATTACACGCAAGAATCCTAAGAATGCGAATTGAACAAGCAGAACTTACAAAAAACATCAGTTCAGAATTAGAAAATCTATTTTATAAAACCGAAGATGAACGAGTTGCATTGCAAGGTAAATTTGATAAGGAAACCGATCATTCAAAAAATTCAGAAAAAGAAAAAGAATGGGAAACTTATATCGCTCAGCAATTAATAAAATATGAACGCTGGAAATAATTTTAATCCCAACCACTTAGTCGAACTCGCCAATTACAAAATGCCCTTCGGAAAATACAAAGGGTATTACCTCGTAAATATTCCCGAATACTACTATGTTTGGTACAAACGAAAAGGGTTTCCACAGGGAAAGCTAGGAAGAATGATGCAAGAAATGGACGAGATTAAAATTAATGGACTGGAAGATTTAATTCGAAAACTAATTAAATAAAAATATAGAATTACGACAAGACGACACACGATGTATGACTTGATTCGAACAATAAACTATGATTGTCGTTTACTAAAAAGTGTCCTTCGTCTTAAGTCATTTAGTGAAACGGTTTTAAATCAATAAATTTGATGCACTAAATTTTATATTTCTTATCCCTCTTCAACATTTATCCGTACATTTGCATCCCGTATAAACATCACAAATGAACACTACAAAGTACATATTCGTTACGGGCGGAGTATCATCTTCATTAGGAAAAGGAATCATCGCTGCTTCTCTAGCTAAACTACTGCAAGCAAGAGGTTATAAGGTGACAATCCAGAAGTTAGATCCCTACATAAACATAGACCCAGGAACCTTAAATCCCTACGAACATGGTGAGTGTTACGTCACCGATGATGGTGCCGAAACCGACCTTGATTTAGGTCATTATGAGCGTTTTTTAAACGTTCCAACTTCGCAAGCAAATAACGTAACTACAGGTCGTATTTACCAAAGTGTTATCGACAAAGAACGTCGGGGTGAATTTTTAGGAAAAACAGTACAAGTAGTTCCTCATATTACCAATGAAATTAAAGAACGTGTTCAGCTTTTAGGAAGAACAGGAAAGTTCGATATTGTGATTACTGAAATTGGAGGAACCGTAGGTGATATTGAATCTTTACCATATATTGAAGCAGTTCGTCAGTTAAAATGGGAATTAGGCGATAATAATGCTTTGGTCATTCATTTAACTTTGATTCCGTATTTAAAAGCTGCGGGCGAATTAAAAACCAAACCTACTCAGCATTCTGTAAAAACCTTGATGGAAAGCGGAATTCAAGCAGATATTTTAGTTTGTAGAACAGAATATCATTTGTCGGACGATTTACGCAGAAAGCTAGCATTGTTTTGTAATGTTCAAAAGGAAGCGGTGATCGAGTCGATTGATGCTTCTACTATTTACGATGTTCCAAATTTAATGTTGAAAGAAGGATTGGATGTAATTACGTTAGAAAAATTAGGATTGTCAGATGATAACCAACCTAATTTAGACCGTTGGAACAGTTTCTTAAAACGACATAAAAATCCTAAAAGTGAAGTAAAAATTGGTTTAATTGGAAAGTATGTAGAATTACAAGATTCTTATAAGTCTATATTGGAATCTTTCATTCATGCAGGAGCAGAAAATGAAGTAAAAGTAAAAGTAGTTTCCATTCATTCAGAACATATAGACCAAACCAATATCGCAAAAGAATTAGAAGGATTGCACGGAATTTTAGTAGCTCCAGGTTTTGGCGGAAGAGGAATTGAAGGTAAAATTGAAGCAGTTCGTTACGCAAGAGAAAACAAAATACCTTATTTGGGAATTTGTTTGGGAATGCAAATGGCGGTAATTGAATATTCGAGAAATGTTCTTGGATTAAAAGAAGCCAATTCTACCGAAATGGATAGTGAAACTCCTTATCCAGTGATCGATTTAATGGACGAACAAAAAAGCATCACCGACAAAGGAGGAACCATGCGATTAGGAGCTTGGAAATGTGAATTAGATGAAAACAGCATCGCAGGAAACATTTACAAGTCCAAAACAATCGAAGAACGTCATAGACATCGTTATGAATATAATGATAAATTTAGAACACAATTAGAAGAAGCAGGATTAATTGCAACGGGAATCAACCCAGAAACTGGCTTGGTAGAAATTGTAGAAATCAAAGATCATCCTTGGTTTGTAGGAGTGCAGTACCATCCAGAATATAAAAGTACGGTTGCAAATCCGCATCCATTATTTGTAGCATTTGTAAAAGCTGCCAACGAACATTTAAAAAATAATTAATACGACAATTTGACGATTCTCAAAAAAAGGTAGGATATTTGACAAATTATTTTCAATAATCTGTCATCATGAAGGTTGTCTGGTCTGTCGTGGTCACTGAGCGAAGTCGAAGTGCAGTCGAGACCTCTATTAAAGAACTAAAAACACCCTGAAACAAATTCGGGACTACATATGGAAGAAAAAAAATTTGATTTAAATTCAATTATAGGATTTGTACTAATAGGAGGAATCCTGTTGTATATGCTTTGGCAAAATGCTCCAACAGAAGAGGAATTAAAAGCTCAAGAAGCAGAAAAAGCGAAAACCGAAAAAATTGAAAAGGAACGCCAACCAGAAGAAGCAAAAGGACAAGAAGAAATCACGTTAACGGAAGCTACTTCAGAATTAGCAGCAACTTCACCAGAAGATTCTTTAGGATTGGTAAAACTTCAAAATAGATTGGGGTCTTTTGCTTATTCAGGCACATTACCTTCAGCAACAGAAGCTACTACAGTTATCGAAAATGAAGTTTTAAAACTTACTGTAAGTAACAAGGGTGGTTATATTGTTGAAGCCGAATTATTGGGACAAACCATTTACGACGGAACTCCTGTTTATCTTATTAAAGACGGAAACTCAACGTTAAATCTTCAGTTTAGTTCAGAAAACAGATTGTTAAATACCAAAGATCTATTCTTTGAACCTTCCGTTTCAAATAATGGCGATAATAAGGTATTGTCTATGAAGCTAAAAACTTCAGCAAACTCCTATATTGAATATCGTTACGAGTTGATTCCTAACGATTATATGTTAGGTTTCAGTATTAAAACGCAAGGTTTGGATAATGTGATTAATACTTCACAGCCTATTTATTTAGATTGGAATTTTATTGGGCACCGTCATTCAAAAAGTATCACCTACGAAAACCGTTATTCACGCTTAACATTCGAGCATGAAAATGGCGACAAACATGATAAATTATCTCCAGCAAGCGAAGATGAAGAAAAAGTAAAAAATGTTACTTGGATGAATTTCCGTCAACATTTCTTTAGCTCTATGTTGTTAACAGATACCCCATTTAAAGAAGTTACATTTACCTCTCAAAACTTGGTAAAAGATGAAGAAATAGACACACTTTACACCAAAAAATACGGTGCAAAAATGTTGATAGAACCTAAATTAGGAGGACTCTCATACAATATGAATATGTATTACGGCCCTACAGATTATAAGGTTTTAAAATCCTATGACAGAAATTTAGATGAAGCCATGCCAATGGGTTGGGGAATTTTTGGTTTCTTAAATAAACATTTAATTATACCATTGTTCGGCTTCTTAAGTGGTTTCTTACCAGCAGGTATTGCTATTATTATGCTTACAATTTTGATAAAATTAGCAATGTCACCTGTACAATACAAGCAATATTTGTCGCAAGCAAAACTAAAAGTTTTAAAACCTGAATTAGACGAAATAAAAGAAAAGTATAAGGGTAACAAAATGAAGATTCAACAGGAAACTATGAAGCTTCAAACCATTGCTGGTGCAAGTCCGTTAAAGGGCTGTCTCCCTGCAATATTACAAATACCAGTCTTTTATGCCTTGTTTACCTTCTTTCCAAGTGCTTTCGATTTACGTCAAAAAAGTTTTCTTTGGGCAGACGATTTATCAAGTTACGATGTAGTAGCCGAGCTTCCTTTTCATATACCTTTTTATGGAGATCACGTAAGTTTATTTCCAATTTTAGCCTCTATTGCTATCTTTATTTATATGATGATGACTACAGGACAATCCATGCAACAACAGCAAGAAGGGATGCCAAATATGAAATTTATGATGTATTTGTCGCCACTTATGATGTTGGTTTTCTTTAATAATTATGCAAGTGGATTATCATTGTATTACTTTGTTTCTAATTTAATTACCATAGGAATTATGTTAGTCATCAAAAACTTTATTATTGATGAAGATAAAATTCACGCAAAAATTCAGGAAAATAAAAAGAAGCCTAAGAAACAGAATAAGTTTCAGCGAAAAATGGCTGAAATGATGGAACAAGCTGAGGAGCAAAAGAAAAATAATAAAAGAAAATAATAACTTTTAAAACTCCCGAAAGGGAGTTTTTTGATTATCAAAAACATGAAGTACTTATTAATTTTACTATTCGTAATATCAATTTATTCTTGCGAAACACAAAAAAAAGAAGTCCAACCTTATAAAGTTGAATACAACGGAGCTCTAAAAAAAATTATGAGTGGCGACTTAAATGGGAAAGTAGAACTCTCTAAATTTAAAGAGGTAAAAAACTTTTATGCTTTGGGTGCTTTTGAAGGTTTAAAGGGAGAAATACAAATATTTAACAGTGTACCAATAAATTCTTATGTGAAGGATAACTCTTTACGAATGGACAAAACCTTCAATAAAAGGGCAACTTTATTAGTTTACGCAACTGTAGAAAAATGGAAAGATATTAAAATACCCGCTGAGGTAATTACCTATGAACAATTTGAACAATTTGTTCAGAAAGCAGCTTCAGATAATGGTATAGACATCGAAAAACCATTTCCTTTTTTGTTAGAAGGTACCATTCAAAAATTCGATTGGCATGTAATTAATTGGAGAGATGGAGACACTATTCATACACCTGAAAAACACAAAACAAAAGGGATGCATGGAACTATTAAAAATAAAGATGTAGAGATGTTAGGTTTCTATTCAACCAAACACAAAAGACTTTTTACTCACCATACTCGAAACTCCCATATTCACGTTAAAACCAACAAAAATGGAGTTGCTGGTCATGTAGATAACCTATTATTAGATGTAGGAATGACACTAAAACTTCCAATAGTAAATTAAATATTTGTTAACAATTCAATAGAAAAATTTGTATAGCGTTATATTAAAAAAATAAAATTATGAAAGTAAAACATCTTTTTTTGGTTAGTGTATTATTAATGTTTACAAATGTTTTTTCTCAATCTGAAATCAACCAAGTAGATAAAAATGGTAAACGCCACGGAATTTGGAAAAAATTCTATAAAGACTCTGAACAATTGCGATATGAAGGCGAATTTAATCACGGAAAAGAAATAGGTGTTTTTAAATTTTATTGCGAAACTTGTAAAAGCCAGCCCATAATAGTGAAAATCTTTTCCGAGAATGATTCTATTGCAGATGTAAAATTTTATACCAAAAAAGGAAAATTGGTTAGCATAGGGAAAATGAATGGAAAAAAACGCATAGGAGAATGGTTATATTACCACGAAAAATCTAAAAATGTTATGACTAGAGAGTTTTATAATTCAGAAGGTGAATTAGATGGAATAAAAACAGTGTATTATCCCAACACAAAAATTGCTGAAGAAACAAATTATAAAAACGGCATAAAGGAAGGAAAAAATATTTATTACTCACCAGAAGGAGTTATTCTGAAAAAACTTATTTATGTAAATAATGAGCTTCACGGTCCAGCAACCTATTATGATGCCTACGGAAAAGTAATTCTTGAAGGAAGTTATAAAGAAGGTAAAAAACATGGAATTTGGAAAACCTATAAGGATGGAAAGTTCGTCAAAGAAGAAATTTACCCCAAACCAAGAAAACATCATAAATAATACAAAAGCTTATTTAATTTTAAAAAATGAAAACGGTCGTAGTAGGTCTTAGTGGAGGAGTAGATTCAAGTGTTGCAGCCTATATTTTAAAGGAACAAGGTTATAATGTTATAGGTCTTTTTATGAAAAATTGGCACGACGATTCGGTGACAATTTCCAATGAATGTCCTTGGTTAGACGACAGTAACGATGCAATGTTGGTAGCAGAAAAACTTGGAATTCCATTTCAAACCGTAGATTTAAGTGAAGAATATAAGGAGAAAATTGTCGATTATATGTTTCGGGAATACGAAATGGGACGAACTCCCAACCCAGACGTGCTTTGCAATCGAGAAATAAAATTTGATGTATTTCTAAAAATTGCCTTAGACCTTGGAGCCGATTTTGTAGCTACTGGACACTATTGTAGAAAGGGAATTATTAAAGAAAATGGTGTGGCCTCATACCAATTACTTGCAGGAAAAGATCCCAACAAAGATCAATCGTACTTTTTATGTCAGTTATCGCAAGAGCAACTTTCAAAAACATTGTTTCCAATTGGTGAATTATTAAAACCAGAAGTTCGTCAAATTGCTAAAGAACAAGAATTAATTACTGCTGAAAAAAGAGATTCACAAGGACTTTGTTTTATTGGTAAAGTTCGACTTCCTGAATTTCTTCAACAAAAATTAAAGCCAAAGGAAGGGGAGATTATCGAAATTCCTTCAGATTATCCAGAATATCACATAGAAACACCTGAGTTCACTTCAGAAGAAGAAAGGCTTGTTTTTATTTCAAAAAAATATTCCTACAAAAAAGAAGATGGTAAGGTAGTAGGACAGCATCAAGGGGCACATTATTTTACTAAAGGACAACGTAAGGGATTAAGAGTAGGAGGGACTAAAGAGCCGTTGTTTGTTATAGATACCGATGTTACTGAGAATATAATTTATGTAGGATTAGGTAAAAATCATCTCGGATTGTACCGAAAAGGATTGTTTATAAAACAAGATGAAGTTCATTGGATACGACCAGATTTAAAAATAAAAAACAATGAAACCTTAAAAGTATTAGCAAGAATAAGGTACAGACAAACTTTAGAAAATGCTACTTTATACCAAACAAAGTCCGGACTTTATGTTATCTTTGAAAATCCACAATCTGCTATTACCGAAGGACAATTTGTTGCTTGGTATCTTCAAGAGGAATTGGTAGGGAGTGGCGTAATATCTTAAAATAAAAAACTATGAAAAAATTAGTACTCGTATTTGCAATTATGTTAATTCAACAAGGATTTGCTCAAGTTCAAGACGCTTGGGTGTTTTTTGCTGATAAAGAAAATGTGGCAGCTTCTTTGGCTAATCCTATTTTAATAATGACACAAGATGCAATAGATCGTAAGACATTGCAAGGAACCCCAATAGACGAGCGAGATGTTCCTGTAAACGAAAATTACATTACACAAATTAAAAATGCCACGGGAATTAGTGTTTATGCAAAATCTAAATGGATGAATTGTGTGTATGTTAAAGGAACACAAGCAAATATCGATGCTCTTTTAGATTTGTCTTTTGTGGTAAATGTAGAATATGCCGACCCGAGTTTAAACTTATTTCCAGGAGTACCCACAGAAGATAAATTTGCTTCCGAAGAAATAAATTCGAGAATCACTTATAACTATGGAGCTGCTGCAAATCAGATAGAGATGCTTTCGGGAGATTACCTTCACGAATTAGATTTTACTGGAGATGGTATGGTAATCGCTGTATTAGATGCAGGTTTTCCATCCATAAATACGAATCCAGGATTTCAAAAAATGAGAGATGAAAATAGATTACTAGGAACTTACGATTTTCAGGCAAGAACAACAAATGTTAGTGGTACTAGTACTCACGGCTTAAAAACTACTAGTGATATTGGAGGATTTTTGCAAAATCAATTTGTAGGAACTGCTCCACAAGCTTCTTTTTATTTGTTTGTTACTGAATATGGCCCAACCGAAACACCAGTTGAAGAAGCTTGGTGGGTTGAAGCCTTGGAGAGAGCAGATAGTTTAGGAGTAGATGTTGTAAACACCTCACTTGGATATCAAGATTTTGATAATCCTAACTACGACCATAGCTATCAAGACTTAGATGGTCAAACTACATTTGCAGCTAGAGGAGCCAATCATGCTTTCGATAAAGGAATGATTTTAGTAACCTCTGCTGGTAACGATGGTGGCGGTTTTACTTATGTAGGTACACCTGGAGACTCACCAGGAATGTTAACTGTAGGTGCCGTAGATTCAAACGGAAATTACGCTTCATTTAGCTCTATTGGTCCTACTATTGACGGAAGAATTAAACCAGATGTAATGGCTCAAGGTTCTAGCTCTGCGGTTATTGGAACCGACGGGAATGTAACTTATAATAGTGGAACTTCTTTTAGTTCACCAATTATGGCTGGAGTTGTTGCTTGTTTATGGCAATCTAGACCTGAAATTCCTAATGCTCAAGTAATGCAAGTTGTTAGAGAATCTGCTCACCTTTATAACAATCCTACAGACCAAATGGGTTATGGAATACCAAATTTTGAAGATGCTTATTTAGCTCTGCAACAATTAGGAATCGAGGACGAATTATTAAAATTAAATTTTGCTTTGTATCCCAATCCAACAAAAACAAATGTTAATATATCTTTTCCTGAAGGAATTTCTGAAGCTAATTTTACTTTATATTCAATTTTAGGAAACCAAGTGTTATCTACTTCAATTTCAAGAAATGCTAATACAGTAAATATTGAAAACTTAACATCAGGAATGTATATTGCAACTATTTCTTCTAACAATCAAAAAATAAGCTTTAAAATTATTAAAGAATAGTGCAGAATAAAATTACACAACTCTTTAACATTCAATACCCAATTATTCAAGGAGGAATGATTTGGAACAGTGGTTGGCGTTTGGCAAGTGCAGTGAGCAATGCTGGTGGTTTAGGCTTGATAGGAGCTGGATCAATGTATCCAGATGTACTTCGAGAACATATTCAGAAATGTAAAAAAGCTACCTTAAAACCTTTTGGTGTTAATGTCCCAATGTTGTATCCAAACATTGAAGAAATCATACAGATTATTATTGAGGAAGGAGTGAAGATAGTATTCACTTCCGCAGGAAATCCTAAAACACATACGGCTCGCTTAAAAGAAAATGGAATTACGGTTGTTCATGTGGTTAGTAGTGTAAAATTTGCTTTAAAAGCTCAGGAAGCTGGAGTAGATGCAGTAGTTGCTGAAGGGTTTGAAGCTGGAGGACACAATGGAAGAGAGGAAACTACCACTTTTACTTTAATTCCAATGGTCAAAGAAAAGTTAAACATTCCACTAATTGCAGCGGGAGGAGTTGCCACCGGAAGAGGAATGTTAGCTGCGATGGTTTTAGGTGCCGATGGAGTACAATTAGGAAGTAGGTTTGTGGCAAGTGAAGAGTCGAGTGCACACAAAGCTTTTAAGAAAATGGTAGCCGAAGCCAAAGATGGTGATACGGTTTTAACTTTAAAAGAATTAGCTCCTGTTAGATTATTAAAAAATAAGTTTGCTCAAGAAGTGATGGAATTGTATAAAACCAATCCTACTGTTGAAGAAATTAGAGCGTTACTAGGAAGAGCAAGGGCAAAAAAAGGAATGTTTGAAGGAGATGTGGAAAATGGCGAACTTGAAATTGGACAAGTTTCAGGATTAATTAGCAACATAAAACCTTCTGCTGAGATTGTTGAAGAAATGATTTTAGAATTTAAGGAAGCAATTTCTGAACTCAATAATTTTAGTTTCTAAGCCAAAGTACATTTTCGTATTCTTCCTTTCTTGAAGCAGCCTCACGGTTTTTTATTACTAAGTAATTTTTATCTAGTTTTTTACTGCGATAACCCAAAAGATGAAAAAATTGTTTGGCAAATAACCAAGCAATTTTTCGATTAACGATTAAGGTGTCTTTTCTATCTGAAAGCCAACTAACTCCTGGCATAATAGGTAATATTTTATCCAATCTAATTTTTCTGAAATAACTAGAAAGGTTTAAAAATACTTGTGGGATTTTCCGAATTGAAAAATAGCCATCATCTCCCTGGCTTTGGTATTGTGGCATTAAAATTCTTCCTTGTTTTTTAGCTATAATTTTTTCTCCGTTACTTTCGGCTAATTCTTGACCTTTATTAATTCTTTGAAAGTTTAAAAAACCAGGTTTCATCATAAATTTCTCGTTTTCTTGAATTCTATAATGATAATAGATTTCATATATATTTCGGGAATCTACCGAAGTTTTTGCTAATAAATCATAGTAACATTGGAAGTCGATTTCTTCTTTTGAAACACTTTCAGTAAAAACTAAAGATTGGTAAATAAAAGCCACATGATTTTCTATGGAAGAAAGACTATCGTGTTGTCCGCCTTCAAAACCAAAGGCAACATAACCCAATTCGTTAATATAACTTAAAAGAGGACCATCTAAGTATTCTTCAATTCCAAGTATTAATGGAACTGGATATTGCTCTGTAAATTTTCGGTTAATCAAACTGTCATTTACTGTTAAAAAAGGAATGGTTTCACTTGAAGTGGTATGTAAGTCCATAAAATAAAATGGACCTTTATCTGTTTTGAGTATGTTGTTAATTACATTGTAAATATTAAGTTGTTCTATGGTTTCTTCACCATTTTTTTCAATATTTCCAGAAGTAACTTTTTGCATTCTTTCTGAAGTCCACATTCGATTAAGGTCTTGTTTAATAAAACGTGTTTCTTTTTCTAATGCAGGAAGGTTTCCGCTAATTGCGTATATATTTCCTTTTATAGGAATATTTTTTTCTTTTAATTCAGTTATTACTTTCTGAAGAGCAAAAATACCAGAAGGTTCATTTCCGTGAATTCCTGCGGTAAATATTAAGGTAGGTCCAGGTTGTGTTCCTTTAATTTCTCCTATAATCCGACTGATTTCAATCGTTTTGTTTAAAGCTTTACTAAAAACTTTTGTCATGGTTATGCAATTATATCCTTGATGGTAATGATTCCAACCAAACATTTATCTTGGATTACTGGCAAACATCCTATTTCTTGAACTTTCATTAAATGTATGGCTTCCAAAATTTTTGTTTCGGGGTGGACAATGTAAACATTTTTCATCATAATATCTGCTACCAAACAGTTAAGATCACAATCTTTATTTTTTCTATATTTTTCAAGATGTTGCCAAGTTAAAAGCCCTGTTAATTCTCCTCTTGAATTCTCTACAGGAACATGATGTATATTTTTCCACTCCATAATACTAGTAGCTAAATCTGCTAAATCACATTCGTCAACTGTGAATAATTGAGTGGACATCACGTGCCCTACTAAATGAGCATCTTGATAAATATTTGGAACCTCTTCAAACATGGGCCATTTATGAATTGGCAACTTCTTTTGTTGATTTTTATGAATCACTTTAGTTAAGGCAACTAAAGCATCGTCTTGTTTAAGGTTTTTTCTAAGGTTTCGGTAATTTGCAACTTTCCATTGTGCACCAGTAATTCCTTCAGCTCTTTGCTTAATAATGTCTAAAAATCTATCGATATCTTTTTTATTAATATTTTCTTTTTCTAGTCCTTTTTTTGCTATTGGTATCAACTCTGAAATTATTAATTCTCTTACAGAAAGCTTTTTTCCCATCCAGGTCATTACCGACTCTTTTCCAGTTCTTGCTGCTTTTATAAAGTTTGCTTTTGCATCTTTAAAAGGCATTTTACTTGGCATGTCATCGTATTTTTTTGGACGTCCTTTCATAAGTCCTACCCAAAAAGCAAAGTTTGCCATTTCATCTAAGGCAGTAGGTCCAGAAGGGATGTAACGGTTTTCAATACGTAGATGAGCTTTTCCGTTTCCAACACCATAGCAAGGTCTATTCCAGCGATATACAGTTCCATTAAAAGTAGTAAGTGCTTCTAGTTTTGGTGTGTTTCCTTTTTCAATTTCATTTAAAGAATTGGTTTCAATATCCTTTGCTAAAATTATTTTATGATTAGAAATATCATTCTTAAAAATATCTACAACAGAACCTGTAGCCCATTCTTTACTAAAAGAAACTCGTGATAATTTATCTTCTAATGCGTGAGAAGAATTTCGAGTATCGATGCTTTGTTGAAATAGAGCAATACGGGTTTCGCTCCACAGCTCTCTTCCTAATAATAATGGAGAGTTGGAGCAAATTCCTAGAAGGGGGCCTGTGATTGTTTGTGCCCAGTTATAACTAGAAATAAAATCGTCTGGTTCTATCTGAAGGTGTAATTGAAAACTAGTATTACATCCTTCAAAAAGTACTGAACTGTGTTTAATAAAAAGCTCGTCCACACCCCGCATATGCATTCTAAAATCTTTACCTCGTAATTCTTTTAGCATATCGTTTAATATCCAATATCTGTCCATTGGAGTCATAAAATCCATTTCTAATTCTCTTTTTGAAATGGTGGGTAAAATACCTGTAAGTATAATATTGTTATCAAATTTTTCAGCAGATTTGTTTGCTTTACTTAGTAAGGTATTTAATTGATTTTCAACTTTTGTAAAAGCGTCTTTTTTTAATTCAATAGGATCTAAATTAATTTCTAGATTAAATAAAGCAATTTCGGTTGTAAAGTGAGGATCGTTAATATCTTTTAATATTTCAGGAGATTTTTTTGAAGGTCGCCAGTTTTTTGTAACCAAGCAAAATTCTTGTTCGGCACCAATACGAGTGATGTTTTTTTCAAACATCTCTTTTTCTAACATAATTTCAAGAGCTTTTACATCGTCTAATAAATGTCTGATAAATTTAGAACGTGCCTGTTTGTCTGTGATGGTATTAATTTTTTGATCTCCCATAAAAACTATAATTAATTATAAACTACATAGTTATAAAGTTATTGTTTTAATAGGAATTTACCAAATTGAAACTCCAAAGAAGGTTATTTTAAAAGCAATCTAAATTAACTAACTAGTTTACATTTCGTTAGCAAAGAAAATTGCATTCATTAATAGTTTGTTGGTTCCGTACCAAAAAGCTCTAAAATTGGTGTTATCTGTAAAATAAATTATTTTTCCACTACCTAAATTTCCTAACTTAAACATTGCAGTATTTTTTAATTCGGCAAGATTTTTACTTGAAATATAACCACTTAAAAGAGGATTATCTGTGTATGTTATTGGATTGTTATAACTATTTTTATCTGGTTTCATAAAGATAGTTGAATTTCTAAATGTAGGAAGTTTATTGTTTTTATAACCAAATGCAATAGGATGCGAACGGTCTAAATTTGTTTCAAAAATAGCTCCGCCAATTACTTGGGCACCAAAATAATCTCCTTTTTGTTCAAAGGAAATAGTTTGAGTAGAATCTTTTTTAGATTTAAAATCAATCTTTAATAAATCGTTGCTGTTTAGCCATTTTCCAGAATTTTTATAAGCTATTAAAGTACCACCGTTTTGTACCCAAGTTTTTAATTGTTTGGCATTTTCTGCAGTTAATCCGTCTCCCCAATTGTTGGGCAAAATAATGTCTGTATATCTGCTTAAATTAGTACGAGAAAAATCACGTGTATCTAATTTGGAAACGAGCATATCGTATCGTTGGTCTAGTAAATGCCAAATTTCTCCAGCATCGTAGGGTGTTATTCCGTTGCCTACAATTAGGGCAACTTTTTGAGGCTCTAGTTTTCTGAAATTTCCACTTCCTAAGTCAATTCCTTCTGTCATTCCTGTGCTAACACTCGAGATGGTAATGTTGCTTTCTGAAGCGACTTCTTTCATGAATTCTGCCAATTCTGAAGCATTTAATTTTTGATTTTGAACAGGAATTAAAATCGTTCCGTAGTCGTAGCTTTTTCCTTCTACTTTAAAAGGTTTCATTCCTACTTTTGCTCGCAGTCCTTTTTCTAGAATTTTGTTTAATGCTTTTGGCGAATTGTAATCGTGCCATTCCATTAAGTAGGCATAATTTGAAGTGTTTGGAATAGGAACTTTTGGTGGAATTAATTCTGTAACTAAATCACCAACTCTACTTGAAGTTTCATTTTCTGAATAATCTAAATTAAATGCTAAGGGGAATGTCCAAGCACTAACATCGTAAAACAAACTGTCTTGAAAAGTGGTTCTTTTTTGAAACATAGCATTGATTAAACGGTATTGTTTTTGGTTTTTCGGAATTACATAGCTATACCCTTTTTTATACGTTTTTCCATCTTTTGAGAAACCTTGTTTCAATTCATGGAATTCAATTTTATGACGTTTTAATATTTCAGCAAAATAAAATACTTTGTTAGCATCTTTTTCGTCACCAATTACTATAGCTCCTCCTTTTGAAGCTTCTTTTCGGGCATTGTTATAAAACTCTTTTTGGTAATTTAAGAGCTGTTCTCTCAAATCAACTGCAGCGTCAAGTGTAGAAAGAGCTGCGGTAAAATGGTTTCGAATGGTAAAAGGAAAAGTTAAAATTCCATTGTCGCTTTCTTGAGCGTGTCCTCTGGAAGAGGCTTGTTCAAAAAGGATTCCAATACCGCCATTAATGTCTGGAAATGTAGAACCTTTTCCGTAGTAAAAATCGTCGAAACTTTCTTTACTATAATATAAACTTCCTAATTTATTAAAGGCTTTTGCATGGTATTCTGCAATTTTTGCTGTTAGGTCTTGATTTTTTTGAGGAGTCATTGGGTTGGTACGTGAAGGAATTCCGGGTTGAAAAAAGAAAGTTGAATTGGTTCCCATTTCGTGATGATCTGTCAAGATATTTGGATACCAATTATGAAAGGTTTTAATCCTTGCCTGACTTTCGGGAAGTTGAACTGGAAGCCAATCTCGGTTCATATCGAACCAATAATGGTTGGTTCTTCCTCCAGGCCAAACTTCGTGATATTCACGGTCGTTTGAATCTGGATTGATGTTTTTATTTTTATTGGTGTTTGCCCAATAAGCAAAACGTTGTAATCCGTCTGGATTAAAAGAAGGATCGAACAAAATGATGGTTTCATTTAAAATTTTATCAATTTTTTCACCTTGAGCTGCTGCTAAATAATAAGCAGCAACCATCGCAGCATTGGATCCACTGGGTTCGTTTCCGTGGATAGAAAAACCTTGATACACAACTAATGGTATATTGCTAGTGTTGATATTGCTTGAGTTTGCTTCGGTTAAAGCTAGATGGTCTTTTCTAATTTGTTCTAAATTAGTATGGTTTTTTTTCGAAGTAATATATAGGAGGAGAAGTGGTCTTCCTTCAAAAGTAGTACCTCTATTTTCGATAGTAATTCGCGGACTTGCTTTTGCTAGGGCATACATATATTGTACAAGCTTGTCGTGCGTAACATGCCATTCGCCAATTTGATGACCAATTATACTTTCGGGAGTTGGAATACCTTGGTTATAAGTAACATTGTTTGGTAGATAATAGTCTAAATTCACGTGATAATCTTGTGCAATTAAATGAAGACTTACCAGAAGGAATAGAAGTTTAGAAACGTTTTTCATAGGATGGGATTTGTTTCGTATAAAGATATAAAAAAACATCCCTTCAAAACTATAATTTGAAGGGATGTTTACATTAATAATGCGGGGATAATATTTTAAATATCGTCAAAATCTACATCGGTGAAACTTGAAGTTGAAGGTTCTTCATCTTTAGTTTCATTAATATTAGTATGGCTTTCTTCTTTTTTATAATCTTTTTGGTGACGATCGCTAATAACTTCTTCACCTTTTTCGTCGATAATAAAAGAAATCATTTCATTTAAACTGTCTTTAAATTCATTAAAATCTTCTTTATAAAGATAGATTTTGTGTTTTTTATAGTGAAAAGAACCGTCGTCGTTTGTAAACTTTTTACTCTCGGTTATGGTTAAATAATAATCTCCAGCCTTGGTAGCTCTAACGTCGAAGAAATAAGTACGTCTTCCAGCACGCATAACTTTTGAATAAATTTCTTCTCTCTCCATCATATAATTATCACTCATAATATTTGTTGTTTTTTTAAGGTTTGGTCAAAAATCTAAAAAAAAACTAACTGTAGCAACATTATAGTTAATTTTCTTTTTCTAATAATTGTTTTGCGTATAAATTTTTATAATACCCTTCCTGCATTACAAGTTCATTATGAGTTCCTTGTTGTATAATTTTACCTTCTTCAAGAACAATAATATTATCTGCATTTTTTACTGAAGAAATCCGATGACTTACTATAATAGTTGTTTTGTCTTTAGAAATAGATTGAATATTATTTAGTATTTTTTCTTCGGTTTCGGTATCTACAGCAGAAAGACAATCGTCTAACAATAATATTTTTGGATTTTTTATAATAGCTCTTGCAATAGAAACGCGTTGTTTTTGCCCTCCACTTAAAGTAATTCCACGTTCCCCTAAAATAGTATCATATCCTTTATTGAAACCTTTGATGTTTTTATGAACCGAGGCTTTTTTAGCAGCATTAAAAACTTCTTCATTCGAAGCGTTTTCTTTCCCGAATTTAATATTGTTAAAAAGGGTGTCGCTAAACAAAAAAGCATCTTGCGGTACATAACCAATACTGTTTCTAAGGCTGTTTAGGTTAATATCCTTACTATTTTTACCATCTATTTTTAGTTGCCCATTTTTAACATCATAAAGCCTACCAATTAATTCTAAAATTGTAGATTTTCCAGAACCAGTATTTCCAATAATTGCCAAAGTTTCTCCAGAATTTACTTTAAAAGAAAGATTTTTTAAAGCCCTAATTTTAGTGTCTGAATAGGTGAAAGTAAGGTTGTGAAATTCAATATTTCCTTTTATGGGTGTTTTGGTATTAACCAGATTTTCAATTTCGGGTTTTTCGCTTAAAAACTCATTAATCCTTTTTTGTGAAGCCTCTGCCTGTTGTACCATTGATGTTACCCAACCTACAACCGCCACAGGCCAAGTGAGCATATTAACATAAATTAAAAACTCTACAATAGTTCCTAGGTGTTCAATTTTTCCGTTAATAAATTGGTTTCCTCCTATAAAAATAACGAGAATATTACTCAAACCAATTAGTAAAACCATCAATGGAAAAAATAAGGCTTGCACCTTGGCAAGATTCACGTTTTTTTGCTTGGATCCTTCAGCAAGGTTGTTAAAATCTGTGTTAATTCGACTTTCAATTCCGTAGGCTTTTATTACTGAAATACCACTAAAACTTTCTTGAGTGAAGGAAGTAAGTTTAGATAAATATTGCTGAACAATGGTGCTTCGTTTATGTATAGCAGCACTTAATTTGTAAATAGCAAAGGACAAAATTGGGAGTGGTGCAATGGCATATAAGGTTAGTGTTGGCGATTTGTAAAACATATACGATAAAGTAACAATAAGTAGCGTTACATTAGTAACACTATACATAAGGGCAGGACCAGCGTACATTCTTACTTTGCCTACATCTTCGCTAATTCGGTTCATTAAATCACCAGTACGGTTTTTTTTGTAAAAACCTAAGGATAGGCGTTCGTATTGTTTGAAGATTTCATTTTTTAAATCAAATTCTATATTTCGAGAAACTACTATAAAAGTTTGTCGCATTAAAAAAGTAAAAAAACCTGCTAATAATGCAGTACCTAAAATAATTAAAATATTAATTAAAAGTTGGTGTTTTACAAATTCTAAATTTGTAGTAGTTCCATTTGTATAATTTTCGATAATATCTATGATATCTCCAATTTTTTTAGGAACGAACAGCTTAAATATAGTAGATATAATAGTAATTACAAGACCTAACAATAATCTTCCGCTATATTTTTTGAAATATCGATTAAGGTACTGAAGTTCTTTCATTTAAAGAGAAATAAATTTTATTAACAAAGTTATAATTTAATCTTAATTTTATTGTGAAATCATTAGTAAACAACTACTTTTGCACGTCCTTTTTAAGGATGTAAAAATTCAAAATATGGAGACTGAAGTAGTTAACAAAAATGATCTTAAAAAACTAAACCCTGTTTTTGGTCAATTATCGTTTGATAATCACGAACAAGTTGTTTTTTGCAACGACAAAGATACAGGATTAAAGGCAATAATTAGTATTCATAATACAGTTATGGGACCAGCTCTTGGTGGTACAAGAATGTGGCAATATAATAACGAATGGGAAGCATTAAATGATGTTTTGCGTTTGTCTCGTGGTATGACCTACAAATCTGCCGTTACTGGACTAAATTTAGGTGGAGGTAAAGCGGTAATTATTGGAGATGCTAAAACCCAAAAAACACCTGAGTTAATGTTGCGCTTTGGAGAGTTTGTAAATTCTCTTGGTGGTCGTTACATAACTGCTGAAGATGTAGGTATGACAACTTCTGATATGGATTTGGTAAGAACGGTAACCCCTTTTGTAACTGGAATATCTGAAGAAAAAGGAGGCGCAGGAAACCCTTCGCCCATTACGGCTTATGGAGTTTATATGGGTATGAAAGCTGCGGCAAAACACGCTTTTGGAAGTGATATTCTTGAAGATAAATTAGTTTATGTACAAGGGATTGGAAATGTAGGTGAAGCTTTAGTTAAAAGCTTATCTAACGAAGGTGCAAAAGTGGTTATTTCAGATATAAATAAAGGTAGGTTAGAAGAAATTCGTGATAAATACAATGTAAAAATTTACCAAGGAAATAACCTTTATTCTGAAGAAATGGATATTTATGCACCTTGTGCTTTAGGAGCAACCATTAACAATAAAACTATACCACAACTAAAAGCGAAGGTAATTGCAGGTGCTGCAAACAATCAATTAGCAGATGAAAATAAACACGGCCAGTTACTTAAGGAAAAGGGAATAGTTTACGCCCCTGATTTCTTAATTAATGCTGGTGGGATTATTAATGTATATGCTGAATTAGAAAATTACGGTAAAAAAGAAATTATTCGTAAAACAGAAAATATTTACAATACTACATTAGAAATTTTAAACAATGCAGATACCAATGGAGTTACCACGCATCAAGCTGCTTTTAATGTAGCACAAGCAAGAATTGACGCTCGTAGATTAAAAAATGCAAAGGAGCAATTAAACTAATTTATTATTAAAAAGGTACAAATTTTTTAATTTGTACCTTTTTATCGTTCTTTTAAATTATGCTAACACGAAGACATATAAGAGTTAAGGTATTACAGTCTATTTATGCTTTCAATCAAAGCGAAATAAAAAACCTTGAGGAGCAAGAAAAGTTTTTACTTTATAATATGGAGCAAATGCAAGATTTGTATTTACTATTGCTTCAATTGTTAGTTGCACTTCGTAATCAAGCGGAAAACTATCTTTTAACATCTCAGAAAAAATACCTTGCTACCGAACAGGAAAAAAATCCAAGTAAGTTATTTGTAGAAAATAGAATTGTAAATTTAATAAATACCAATGAGGCTTTTAAAGAAATAATAAAAAAAAGAAACCTCAATTATTGGGAAACAGATTCGGAATACATATCCATATTATTTAAAGAATTACGAGAAAAAGAATGGTATCTAGATTTTCTTTCAAAAAAAGAAAGCACTTTTTCTCAAGACAAAGATCTTTTAATAAAAATATTTAAGGAAATAATAGCACCCAACGAAAAACTATATGAATATATTGAAGACAAACGTTTAACCTGGTTAGACGATTTTCCTTTAGTAAACACTTTACTATTAAAAATGCTTCAGAAAGTTTCTGAAAAAAATATAGATACAATTTTAATACCTGAAGTCTATAAAAATAATGAAGATCGAGAATTTGCCATAGAGCTACTTCAAAAAGTAATTTTAAACGATGATACTTTAACCAAAGTAATTGACGGCAAAACACCCAATTGGGACAAAGAGCGAATTGCTGATTTGGATATGATTATCTTAAAAATGGGAATTGCAGAGTTTTTATATTTTCCATCTATACCTGTTCGTGCCACTATAAATGAATATTTAGAAATTTCAAAAGAATATTCAACACCAAAAAGCAGTATTTTTATTAACGGTATCTTAGATAAAATGGTAAAAGATTTAACTAAGGAAGACAAATTAAATAAAATAGGCAGAGGACTAAGATAAAATGTAAAAATTAATTACTTTAGCCCCGCTAAAACATAAATCTATATTACAAATGAAAAAATCAATCTTATTTATTGCAATTATGTCTGCATTTGTGTTTACTTCTTGTAAAGAAAATGCTGCAGAAAAAGTGAATGAAGAAAAAGTAGCAGAAGCTGAAACCAGAGATGCAAATGCTGGTAAGTTTCCTGTAATTGCTTTTGAAGAAAAAGAATTTGACTTTGGAACTATTGAACAAGGAACCAAAGTAGAACACGTTTTTAAATTTACAAATAAAGGTGATGCACCTTTGGTAATTGTAAATGCTAAAAGTAGCTGCGGTTGTACAGTTCCTTCTTATCCAAAAACTCCAGTTGCCCCAGGCGAATCTGCCGAGTTATTGGTTAAATATAACGGAAGCGGTAAAAACCAAGTAAGCAAAACAGTTACTATTACTTCAAATACTGAAGCTGGTAAAGATGTAGTGAAAATTAAGGCTTTTGTTAACCCTAAAGCAGGCGGTGCACCAGCTAAAGGAGCAAAAACCAAGTAAAACTTTTAATATGGAGCAATTGCAAAGTTTTTTTCCACTTATCCTTTTATTTATGGTAATTTATCTTTTTATGATAAGACCACAAATGAAGAGAAGTAAACAAGAAAAAAAGTTTTCTAGTGAATTAAAAAAAGGAGATAAAATTATAACCATTGGTGGTATTCATGCAAAAGTATTAGACATAAATAGTGATGCTACTTGTATAGTTGAAACCAGTGCTGGAAAAATGAAGATAGAGTTGTCTGCAATTTCAATGGAAAAAAGTCAGAAACTTAACGCTCCAAAAGAAGTAAAAGAAAAGAAATAGTTGTTAAATTATTTCTAAAATAAAAATGCCTTCAAAAATTAATTTGAAGGCATTTTTATTACTACTTAATTGGCAAATTAGTTTGCAACTAATTTTGCAATATTTACTATTACTTCAATTGCTTTTTGCATACTTTCTACAGGGACATATTCATACCTACCATGAAAATTATGTCCTCCTGCAAAAATGTTAGGACAAGGTAAGCCCATATAACTTAATTGCGAACCATCTGTTCCACCCCTAATAGGTTTTACAATAGGTTTAATTCCCGCTTGTACCATAGCTTTTTCCGCAATTTCAACAATATGCATTACTGGTTCAATTTTTTCTCGCATATTAAAATATTGGTCTTTTATTTCAACAGAAATTACACCTTCTCCAAATTGTGAATTTAATTCTTTAGCTAATTTACTAATTACCTCTTTTCTTGCTTCAAAATGATTACGGTCATGGTCCCTAATTATATATTGCAACCTGGTTTCTTCAACAGCACCATTCATATTGTGTAAATGAAAAAATCCTTCTCTACCCTCAGTATGTTCAGGAGTTTCCATTTTTGGGAGCGAATTAATAAACTGAGTAGCAATGTACATACTGTTAATCAATTTACCTTTAGCATATCCAGGATGAACAATTTTTCCTTTAATAGTAACCACAGCACCAGCAGCATTAAAATTTTCGTATTCTAATTCTCCTACTTGACTACCATCCATAGTATAAGCCCAATCAGCACCAAATTCTTTTACATTAAATTTATGAGCACCACGTCCAATTTCTTCATCTGGAGTAAAACCTACTTTAATGGTTCCGTGTTTTATTTCAGGATGATTAATAAGGTATTCCATAGCTGAAATTATTTCGGCAACACCAGCTTTGTCATCGGCACCTAGAAGAGTGGTTCCATCTGTAGTTATTAAGGTTTGTCCTTTGTACATTAAAAGGTCTTCAAAGTATGAAGGAGATAAAATAATATTCTCTTTTTTGTTTAAAACAATGTCTTTACCATCATAATTTTCAATAATTTGTGGTTTTACATCAGCTCCTGTAAAATCTGGAGACGTATCAAAATGAGATATAAATCCGATAACAGGTATATTTCTATCGTTAATGTTGCTAGGGAGTGTTGCAATAATGTAGGAATTTTCGTCAATCTGTACATCATGCATTCCAATTTCTTTTAATTCTGTTACCAATTTATTGGCTAAATCCCACTGTTTTTTTGTACTTGGAGTGCTATCGCTATTCGGGTCACTTTCCGTGTCAACCTTTACGTAGCTTGTAAAACGGTCTATTAATCTTTTTTTATTTATCATGAAAATTATTTTTTTCAAAGGTACACATTTTATGTCTTAATTAATTTGCTTTTTAAGTATGCATGCATAATAAAAATAACGTTATATTTACGTAAATTTTAAAAACAAACTTTATGAAACAAAAAAACTTTTTAATTTTAGTATTTGCACTATTGGTATCTTCTTATTCCATAGCGCAACAAGTAAGCGGTAAAATTACCGATGAGAACTCAGAACCACTATTAGGTGTGAGTATTATTGTAAAAGGAACCTCTACAGGTGCCGTTACTGATTTTGATGGAAATTATACTATCGAAGCCAATAATGGTGACACTTTAATGTTTTCTTATGTAGGTTTTGAAACTCAAGAACTCGTAGTTACAGGTTCTACTCTGGATGTTGTAATGGTAACTGGTGTGGAGTTAGACCAAATTATTTTGGTGGGTACACGTAACCCAGGAAGAACTGCATTAAATTCTGCAGTACCCGTTGACGTATTAGACGTTTCTGAAATTGCTGAAAGTTCCCCACAAATTACAGTAACAGAAATTTTAAATTATGCAGCACCTTCATTTGTGTCAAACCCTCAATCAATTTCTGATGGAACAGATCATATTGCTCCAGCATCATTAAGAGGTTTAGGACCCGATCAGGTTTTGGTTTTAATTAATGGTAAAAGACGCCATAAAACTTCATTAATAAATGTAAATGGAACTTTTGGTAGAGGCTCAGTTGGTACTGATTTAAATACAATTCCTGTAAACTCTATTGAACGTATAGAGGTTCTAAGAGATGGTGCAGCAGCACAATACGGTTCTGATGCAATCGCAGGTGTAATTAATATTGTATTAAAGAAAGCTACCAACGTTCTAGATATGAGTGTTACAACAGGTGCCAACTTTACAAGTGAAAATTATGATGATAATGTTGATGGTGAAAAATTTAACATAGGTGCTAACTACGGTTTACCTATTGGCGATGAAGGTTTTATTAACTTTACAGGAAATTTTGATTTTAGAGGTTCAACCAATAGAATGAAAGAATGGGAAGGTCAAATTTTTAACCAATACAACACTATCGAAAGAATAGCACAAGCAGATGGTTATGATATTAGTCTTTTATTAGATGACGATGTATCAGATGTTATTAACTATGGTAACCAAGCAGGATTTAATTTAGATCCTAATGCAACAAAAGCAGAATTACAAGATATTTTAGGAGCTGATAATACAGAAGCTGAACTTGCAGCTAGAGGTCTTGAAAGAAGAGATTTTAATATGCGTGTAGGTCAATCTGAATTAAGAGGAGGACAATTCTTTGCTAATATGGAAATTCCTGTAAGTGAAGATTTAGTAGTATACTCTTTTGGAGGTTTAGGATTTAAAAATGGTAATGCTGCAGGTTTTTACAGGTTACCTTATCAAGCAAGAGCTTATACTCCTGCTAGAATTAATGGTTTCTTACCAGAAATTAACTCTAATATCAAAGATAAATCTATTGCAGTTGGTATTAAAGGTGTAATTGGAGATTGGAATGTAGATTTTAGTAATACTTACGGTCACAATGAATTTAGTTATAGGATAGGTAACTCTTTAAACGCATCTTTAGGAAATTCTACTCCTTTTGAAGCAGATGCTGGTGGGTTTGGATCTGGAGAAAACTCTACAAATCTTGATTTTTCAAGATATTTTGAGGACACCATGGCTGGTTTAAACGTAGCATTTGGAGCAGAATATAGAGTTGAAAATTACAATATTTTTGCAGGAGAAGAAGCTTCTTATGCACAATACAATACAGATGGTAATGTACATGATCCAACCGATCCTAACTCTGTAGTACCAACAGATTTCTTTGGAAACAACAGACCTGGAGGAATTCAAGTTTTTCCTGGATTTAAACCAGAAAACGAAGTTGATGCATACAGAAATTCTATTGCAGGTTATGTAGATGTGGAAGCAGATTTTACAGAATCTTTTAGAGCAACAGGAGCTGTTCGTTATGAAAACTTCTCAGATTTTGGAGGTACACTTAACGGAAAATTATCTTTCTTATTTAATATTTCAGATAATTTTAATTTACGTGGTTCGGGTCAAACAGGATTTAGAGCACCTTCATTGCAACAAATTCACTTTAACTCTACTTCAACAATATTTGTTGACGGCGTACCCAATGAAGTTGGTATTTTTCCTAACACTTCTCGTATAGCTAGAATTTTAGGTATTGATGAGTTAAAAGAAGAAACTTCTGTAGGTGCTACTCTAGGTGCCACTGCTAAAATCCCAAATATTAACCTTAAACTTACTGTTGATGGTTATTATGTAGGAATTAAAGACAGAGTTGTATTAAGTGGACAATTTGATGATAACGGTAACCAAGAATTAGCAGATTTATTTGCTCAAGCTAATGCAAGTAGAGCAGCATTTTTTACAAACGCTGTAGATACAGATACTTATGGAGTTGATTTTGTTGCTGAACACGATATGCGTATTGGAGATAATATGAGATTAACTAATACTTTTTCATTTACTTACTCCGGAACCGAAGTAGTAGGTGTTAATATTCCTGAAGCTATTGCAAACGCTGGTTTAGAAGAAACTTTCTTTGATAGAACAAGTAGAATTTATATCGAATCTGCAGTTCCAACAATAAAAGGTTCATTAACTAATAACTTGGCTCTTGGAGATAAATGGAATTTCTATCTTAGAAACACTTATTTTGGTAATGTTGAAGAAGCGACAAATAATATAGACCCAGATGTAAGAAGAATTTACTACGGAAAAACCATTACAGATTTAACTGTTGGTTATAACTTTAGTGAAGCATTCCGATTTACAATTGGTGCTAATAACATTTTAGATGTATATCCAGATAAAACTGATAAAGCTTTTAGATCTTCTGGTAGATTTGTTTATTCAAGACGTTCAACGCAATGGGGTACAGGAGGAAGATTCTTATTTGCTAGAATGAATATTACTATTAAGTAATAAAATAATAATTGATTTTTTGAAGAGGTTGTCATATTTTAGACAACCTCTTTTTTTATACGCAATTATAAAACGAGCATGTTAAAGCTTTTATCATCAAAGAACGATGACTAATAGCGAACAGTATAGTTTGTGCCGAACTTGATTTGGTATGACCAACTTATAAAATTTTATAAAACATGAAAATTAACAGCAATATTAGTAAGTTAAAACCTTCTGCAACCCTTTTAATTAACGAAACAGTAAAACAATTACGGGTTGAAGGAAAAAAAGTGTATCATTTTGGATTTGGTCAATCGCCATTTCCAATCCCGAAACCAATTGTTAAAAATTTAAAGAAAAATGCTAGCTGTAATCATTATCTGCCAACTACTGGCTTACAAGAATTGAAAGTTGAAATAGCTAAATTTCTAAAGAAACATCAAAACATTAAAACTGCATCAGAAAATATTTTCATAGGTCCAGGCTCAAAAGAATTACTTTATCAATCTATTTTAATTTTTGAAGGAACTTTTTTAATTCCAAAAGGAAGTTGGGTAAGTTATGTTCCACAAGTAAATTCGGTTGGAAAAAAGTCTGTTATTATCGAAACCTATTTTCAAGATAACTATAAACTTCAGCCCGAAGTTTTAGAAAATTATTTGAAAGACCAGAAAAACAAACAGCATGTATTAATCCTAAATTCTCCAAACAATCCTAGTGGAGCTATTTATTCCGAAAAAGAATTAGAGAAATTAGCAGAAGTTTGCAAAAAGTATCAAATCATTGTTTTGTCCGATGAAATCTATTCGCAAGTATCTTTTAATCAAAAACAAGCACCAAGTATTTTTAACTATTACCCAGAAAATACCATTGTATTTGGCGGTTTGAGTAAAGTTTTTTCAGCAGGAGGTTATCGTTTGGGATTTATGGTAATTCCCGAAAATTTAAAAAAATTGCACACCGTTTATCAATCTCTTTTTAGTGAAACTTTTAGTGCCGTTACAGCTCCCATACAATATGCTGCTATAGAAGCATACACTTTTAAAAAGGAAGTTAAAAAACCTATAAAAGCTGCTGTAAAAATTTTAGAATCCGTTGGAAATCTAGTCTATGATGAATTATCAAATGCTGGAATAAATTGCACTCAGCCCCAAGGAGGTTTTTATATGTTAATTAGTTTCGATTTGTTTAAAGATGAATTGAAAAAAATAAACATCACTACTTCTACGCAATTAGCTAACTATATTTTAAATGAATATCAAGTAGCATTATTACCAGGGATTGATTTTTATTTTAAAGAAGATGAATTGGTTTTTAGATTGGCTTATGTAGATTTTAATGGAAAAAAGGCGTTAAAAAAATATAATAATTATAAAGGAAAATTAAATGATACCTTTGCAAAATCTATTGCTCCAAATGTAGTTACAGGAATTAAAAAATTAACAGAATTTGTAAACTCTTTAAAATAGTACGCTGTAAGAATGTATAAGCTTTTTATAAGACCCTTTTTATTTATCTTCGACCCAGAAAAAGTACATGAGTTTACTTTTTCAGTTATTCGAGTTTTAACAAAAATTGGATTCGGAGGAATATTTAGAAGTTTATATCAAATTAAAAACCCAAAATTAGAACGAGAAGTTTTCGGAATTAAATTTCCAAATCCTGTAGGACTAGCTGCAGGATTCGATAAAAATGCAGTCTTGTTTAAAGAACTTTCCAACTTTGGTTTCGGTTTTATTGAAATAGGAACAGTAACTCCAAAAGGACAAATTGGTAACCCTAAAAAAAGACTGTTCCGATTAAAAGAAGATCAAGCTATTATTAATAGAATGGGCTTTAATAACGAAGGCGTTTTAGCTGCGGTTGAAAAATTAAAGAAACGGTCACTGAGCGAAGCTAAAGTAATCATTGGTGGAAATATTGGTAAAAACACTCAAACTCTTCCCGAAAATTACACCCAAGATTATATTGAATGTTTTAATGAACTACATCCTTATGTAGATTATTTTGTATTAAATGTAAGTTGCCCAAATGTTTCAAGTCACGCCAAGTTAAATGACAAAGATTATTTGGAAGAATTAATTTCAGAAGTGCAAAAGAGAAACCAAACTTTTGAAAAGCAGAAGCCTATTCTTTTAAAAATAGCTCCCGATTTAAATAAGCTTCAATTAGATGAAATTATAGAATTGGTTGAAACCACCAAAATAAATGGTATTATAGCTTCTAATACTTCGGTAACAAGAGATAATTTAATTTCAGAAAACAAAAAAGAAATGGGAGGATTAAGTGGAAAACCCGTATCTGATAAATCTACTCAAGTTATTCGTTATCTTCATACAAATAGTAAGGGAGCCTTTCCAATTATTGGAGTGGGAGGAATTCATTCAGAAAAAGATGCACTCGAAAAATTGGAAGCAGGAGCAAGTTTGGTGCAAATTTTTACAGGTTTTATTTATGAAGGACCTGGATTAATTAAACGCATCAATAAAGCAATATTGCAAAATGATTGAAAACCTTCTGTCCTTTTCAATAGCCACTCTTTTTCTAGCAATGGCTCCAGGTCCCGATAATATTTATGTCATTACTCAATCTTTAACCAACGGAACCAAAAGCGGGATTGCAACAACAGCTGGTTTAATTAGTGGCTGTATCGTGCACACCACTTTGTTGGCATTTGGACTTTCGGCAATTATCACTACTTCTGAATCCCTTTTTTATGGAATTAAAGTTTTAGGAGCATTGTATTTATTTTATTTGGCTTATAAAGTTTTTTTAAGTGATAGTAAGATTTCGTTAAGTGAGAATGCTCCAAAAAAATCAAATATTCAACTTTTTAAACAAGGGGTTATTATGAATGTTATTAACCCAAAAGTGATGATTTTCTTTTTAGCTTTCTTTCCAGGGTTTCTTTGGGATAAATCTGGAAATACTGTAATTCAATTTTACATTTTAGGAATTACATTTATGATTGTTTCCCTTATGGTTTTTAGTTCTTTGGCACTATTATCGGGTACAATTTCTTCTTATTTATTAAAACATAAATCAACAGGAGCTGTTTTAAAATGGCTTCAAATAATTGTATTTGTGGGGATTGCTGTATTTATTTTAATCCCATAATTCTTTAATATTTTTACATTAATACTTAATTATTCCACTTCGATAAAACAATTAGAATGATTACCTTTGAAGAGTGCAAAAAGTAAAGATAATAGAGTGCCCAAGAGATGCGATGCAAGGAATTCGGGATTGGATTCCAACGCAAAAAAAGGTACAATATATTCAGTCATTATTACGCTGTGGTTTTAATACTATTGACTTCGGAAGTTTTGTTTCACCTAAGGCAATTCCGCAAATGAAAGATACTGCTAAGGTGCTTTCACAATTAGATTTATCTACGACAGAAAGTAAACTTTTAGCTATTATTGCCAATGTTCGTGGAGCACAAGATGCAGTACAGCATAAAGAAATTCAGTATTTAGGCTATCCGTTTTCTATTTCTGAAAACTTTCAGATGCGAAATACCCACAAAACAATTGCACAATCTTTAGAGACATTACAAGAAATTTTAAACTTGGCAGATGCTTCAAATAAAGAAGTAGTTGCTTATCTTTCTATGGGCTTTGGAAATCCCTATGGCGATCCTTGGAATGTGGAAATAGTAGGAGCGTGGACGGAAAAATTAGCCAATATGGGAGTGAAAATCCTATCATTAAGTGATACCGTTGGAACTTCAACTCCAGAAATTATAAGTTATTTGTTTTCTGAATTAATCCCTAAATATCCCAACATCGAATTCGGTGCCCATTTACACACCACATCTACCAAATGGCACGAAAAAGTGGAAGCAGCATACCAAGCAGGTTGCCGAAGATTTGACGGAGCCATTCAAGGCTTTGGAGGCTGCCCAATGGCAAAAGATGAACTTACTGGAAATATGCCAACCGAGAAAATGTTAAGCTATTTTACTACCCATAAAATAGAGTCAAACATCAATCCAATGTCTTTTGAAAGTGCTCATAACGAAGCCACCAAAATATTTACAAAATATCATTAAACAGAATATTATAAAATGAAAAAATTACTTTCCTTACTTGTTTTTACTACCTTATTAATTAGCTGTAAAGAAAATCCCGAAGACAATATCATTACCTTTAAATTTCTTCAAGTAAACGATGTGTATGAAATTGAAGCTTTGGATGGCGGTAAATTTGGAGGAATGGCTCGTGTAGCATACGTTCGAGATTCCATTAAAAAACAAAACCCAAATACCTATTTGTTTATGGCAGGTGATTTTTTAAATCCTTCCCTTTTAGGAACCCTAAAAATAAAAGGAGAACGAGTTTACGGAAAACATATGATAGATGTAATGAATGCAATGAATTTTGATTTGGTAACCTTTGGAAACCATGAATTTGATTTAAAAGACAAATACCTCCAAAAACGCTTGAATGAATCTAATTTTCAATGGATGTCGTCGAATGTACTTCATAAAATAGATGGAAAAAATATTCCGTTTACCGTTCAGAAAGAAAAAGATACAGTTGATATTCCGACAAGTTTTACATTTCATATAAAAAACAAAAAGGGGAAAGAGGTAAAAATAGGTTTTGTGGGTTCTACCATTCCTTCAAATCCGGTGAAATATGTTGATTATGGCGATATGTATAAAGATGTGGTTACTGCCTATAATGAAATTAAAGAACAGGTAGATGTAGTGATGGGATTTACACATTTAGAAATTGAACAAGATAAAGAATTGGTTAAGCAAATACCAGAAATACCTTTTGTGATGGGAGGTCACGAACATGATTTTATGTTGGTAACCGAAGGAAATTCGGTAATTGCAAAAGCTGATGCCAATGCAAAAACCATGTACATTCATACCTTTACTTATAATGTAAAAACTAAAGAATTAACTCGAGAGTCAGAGTTAGTTTTTTTGGATGAAAAAATACCTTTTGAACCTAAAGTGGATAAAGTTGTAAAAAAATGGGTTGCCATTCAAGATTCAAAAATTACCGATGTAATTGATGATCCGTATGAATTAATTTACAAAACAGCCAATCCGTTAGACGGAACTGATAGTGCCAACAGAAGCATACAAACCGATTTGGGTGATATCATCACCGAAGCTATGGCTTGGTCTTTCGATAATAAAGTAGATGGAGCTTTGGTAAACGGAGGCTCAATAAGAATAGACGATATGTTGCCCAAGGAAATAGAAAGTATGGATATTTTTAGAGTATTACCTTTTGGAGGGGGAGTTTTAAAAGTAGATTTAAAAGGAAAATTATTAAAAGAAGTGTTGGATTACGGAAAATCTAAAAGAGGAAAGGGAGCTTATTTGCAACGTTATAATATTACGGAAGGAAAAAAAGGAGAGTGGTTAATAGGTGGAAAGAAAATACGGGATTTAAAAACCTATTCGATTGCTTTTAGTGATTATCTGATGAAAGGATATGACATTCCTTTTTTAAATCCAGATAATAAAGGAGTAAAAAGCATTTATAATCCTACTGAAGTTGAACACGCTTACGATATAAGAAAAGCAATTATAATGTATTTAAAGTCTAAGAACCAATAGTAAATGAAAAAAGTGGTTAAATTAATTTTCTATATAACATTAGGTATTTTTATAGTCATTCAGTTTATTAGACTTGATAAAAATGAAGGTGGCTATGAATCACTTTTAACTTTTGAAAGGGAAACCAATACTCCAGAAAATGTAAAAGAAATTTTAAAAACCCATTGTTACGATTGTCATAGTAATCAAACAGTTTATCCTTGGTATGCTGAAATTGCCCCTCTTTCATTTTGGATGGCAGACCATGTAAATGAAGGAAAAGAAGAACTCAATTTTTCTGAATGGCAACATTTTTCTACCAAAAGAAAAGATCATAAACTTGAAGAACTTGTTGAAGAAGTAGAAGAAGGTGAAATGCCATTAGATTCTTATACTTGGATACACGGAAGTCTATCAAAAAAAGACCAAGAGATTCTAATACAATGGGCAAATGTGGCTCGTTTATCGTATCAAAAGGAGTTAAAAACTATTCAGTAATACCTGATAATCAAAGGCTTTTATTTAGTTTATATTTTATTTAAAATAATTCTAAATAAGTTTGTGTAAAGATGTTTTAGTATTTATTTTTGCGACTGTTAATCGTTCTATTTATAAACAGTCTAAATAAAAATAATGAAAAAATTGCTAGTTGTTTCAGCTTTATTAATTGCTAATTTTGCTATATCTCAAACCCTGAGAGATTCAACTCAAACAGATGTTCAGGTAAATTCAGCTCAAAGAATGTTGAATAAAACAAATACCAAATTAACCATTGGTGCTTATGGAGAAATCACTTACAATCAGCCAGAAAGTGAGAATGGAGAGTTAGATGTCCAACGTTTCGTTCTTATGATGGGTTATAAATTTAGTGATAAAGTTCAGTTTATTTCAGAAATTGAGATAGAACATGTTGAAGAAATATTTATAGAACAGGCATTTGTAAATTATTCGGTGGGTGATAATGTTAGTATTCGAGGAGGTTTAATGTTGGTGCCCATGGGAATTGTAAACGAATATCACGAACCAACAACCTTCAACGGAGTAGAACGTCCTGCAGTCGATAATAAAATTGTTCCCACTACTTGGCGAGAAATTGGAGTAGGAGTAAGCGGTCGTTTTCCAGATGCATCATTAAGTTATCAAGCCTATATTTTTAATGGTTTTAAGTCTACAGAAGTAGATGGAGATGAAATTAATGGATTGTTAAAAGGAAGTAACGGACTTCGTGGCGGTCGTCAAAAAGGGATTCAATCTACGGTAAGTACACCAACTCTTTCAGCTAAATTAGATTACTATGGTCTTCTTGGTTTGCGTTTGGGTTTATCTGGATATTTCGGAAAAACACAAGCAGACGATGATATTGAAGATATCGATGGAGCAACTATTGGGATTGCAATGATGGGTTTTGATGCTCGTTATAAATTTCAGAAATTGGAAGCAAGAGGCGAATTTATCTATGCTTCATTAAGTGATACCGATGCTTATAACGATTTAACAGGGAAAGATTTAGGTTCGTCTTTGTTGGGTTATTATATAGAAGGAGGATACAATGTTCTTCCTTTAAATGCAAAGCAACGTTTGGTAGCATTTGCACGTTACGAAAAATATGATACCCATTCTAGCACCGAAAATAATACTCCAAGAAACGATGCTTATAATAGAAGTGATATTACTTTCGGATTGTCATATCATATTGTAAGTGGAGTAGTGGTAAAAGGAGATTATCAAATAAAAGACAATGCATTGAACGGAGCTAAGGTGAATAATCAACTAAACTTCGGAATTGGAGTTTGGTTTTAATGAAAAAGCAGTACCTAACAGGTTTTAAAAACTAGTTAGTTCTAAAAAGAAACATTTATGAAAAACACAATTCTAATTTTACTAATTGTTTTAATTTCAACTTCCTTTATCATACCAGATAAAACATTAAAAAAGGCAGATAAGGTAATTGCTAAGTTTTATGAAATTGATGAATTTTCAAAAGAAATCATTTCTATTTCAGAAGAAAATAATAAGAAAACCACTTCAGAATTTGGAGAAGGAAATTTGTTTAAAATCGCTTCGGAATCAAAACTATTAGGCTACGGTTACATAGGAAGCGCTGCCAGTAAAACAGCAGAATTTGATTATTTAGTGTTATTTGATAAAGATTTTATCATCACAAAAAGTAATGTACTATTTTATAGAGAAGAATACGGTGGCGAAATTAGTAGTAAACGATGGCTAAAACAATTTATAGGAAAATCTTCTTCTTCAGAAGAGCTAATTTATGGCAAAAATATCGTTCCTATAAGTGGTGCAACCATTTCGGTACGATCAATGACAAAAGCAATCAACGACCTATTAATAAGTATTGGAAAATTACAAAACCTAAAAGTATTATAATGGAATTTCACGGACTCATACACACATTTCCAAAACATATAAAATTGTTTATTGCTTCATTTATTATTGTTTTAAGTATTGGTTACGGAACAGGATTAATGTTTGTAAATACTACTAATTCTTACAATCCCAACGGAATAGAAGAAAATTATTTAGGAAACGAAGACGATGAAGAAGCTGAAACCATGAAATTCAAAAAAAGCGACCGTGAAATGCTTACCACCTTGCATTCGCATGTGCTTTCAATGTCGTTTATCTTTTTCTTTATGGGAGCTTTGGTGGCAATAACTTCGCTTTCGGAGAAACTAAAACCCTTTTTAATGATAGAACCTTTCGTTTCCATTATTTTAACTTTTGGGGGTATTTATTTAATGTGGAATGGAATATTATGGATGAAATATATAGTGATGATTTCAGGAATAATAATGACAGGAGTTTTTATTGTTTCTGCTATAGCGATATTATTTCAATTATTAAAAAAGATAAGATAATCAACAAAAAGTAGTACATTTGCACGCAATTAAATACGAACCAATTTCTACATTCGGAATATAATTTTAATTGCTATGACTGCACACAACAACAAGATTTTAGGAACAGGATTAACTTACGATGACGTACTTTTAGTACCTGCTTATTCAGAAGTATTACCTCGTGAAGTTTCTATAAAAACAAAATTCACAAAAAATATTACCTTAAATGTTCCGGTACTTTCAGCGGCAATGGATACGGTAACCGAAAGTGCTATGGCAATGGCAATGGCTCGTGAAGGAGGAATAGGAGTATTACACAAAAACATGTCCATCGAGGCACAAGCTGCTGAGGTTAGAAAAGTAAAACGTGCAGAAAGCGGGATGATTATTGACCCAGTTACACTTCCTAAAGATGCTACCGTTGGCGATGCACAACAAACCATGCGAGAGTATAGTATTGGTGGAATCCCCATTGTAGATGCTAATGGAAAATTAATAGGAATTGTTACCAACCGTGATTTACGTTTCGAAAAAGATTTTAAACGCCCTTTATATGAGGTAATGACTTCAGAAAATTTAGTAACGGTTAGTAAAGGAACTTCATTAGAAGAAGCTGAGGTAGTACTTCAGAAAAATAAAATTGAAAAACTTCCAGTTGTAAGTGAGGAAAATACACTTTTAGGACTCATAACTTTTAGAGATATAACTAAAGTAACTCAAAAACCAATAGCAAATAAAGACCAGTACGGAAGATTGCGAGTAGCTGCTGCCATTGGAGTTACAGCAGATGCGGTTGAAAGAACTTCGGCTTTGGTAAAGGCACAAGTAGATGCTGTAATTATTGATACTGCTCACGGACATACCAAAGGAGTGGTAACGGTTTTAAAAGAAATAAAAAAGAATTTTCCCGATTTAGAAGTGGTTGTAGGAAACATTGCCACTGCAGATGCTGCTTTATATTTAGTAGAAGCAGGAGCCGATGCTGTAAAAGTTGGAATTGGACCAGGTTCTATTTGCACCACACGTATAGTTGCAGGAGTGGGATTTCCTCAGTTTTCAGCAGTATTAGAAGTTGCTGAAGCATTAAAAGGAACGGGAGTTCCTGTAATTGCAGATGGAGGTGTTCGTTATACAGGCGATATCGTAAAAGCAATTGCAGCTGGTGCAGATTGTGTAATGCTAGGGTCACTTTTAGCCGGTACCAAAGAATCTCCAGGAGAAACCATTATTTTTGAAGGAAGAAAATTTAAATCGTATCGTGGAATGGGCTCGGTTGAAGCTATGAAACAAGGCTCAAAAGATCGTTATTTCCAAGACATAGAAGACGATATTAAGAAATTAGTTCCAGAAGGAATTGTAGGTCGAGTACCTTATAAAGGTGAATTATTAGAAAGTATGACACAGTTTATTGGTGGGCTAAGAGCTGGAATGGGTTATTGTGGTGCTACAGATATTGCTACTTTAAAAGAGTCGGCAAAGTTTGTGAAAATTACCGCTTCAGGTATAAAAGAAAGCCACCCACATAATGTTACCATTACAAAGGAGGCTCCTAATTATTCTAGATAAGTATTTTTTAGTTTCCTTGTTCAGGAAGAGGTAATCCCAATTTTGCCATTACTTTTAATGTAATGTCGTAGTTTTGATCTACATAAACTAAATTATTACTAGCTTTTAAAACTTGAGAATAACCTTCTTCTTTTGCAACACTTTCTAAAGCTTCACCTATTTGTTTGTATAAAGGTTGCATAAGCTCTTCTTGTTTTATTTGTACTAACTTAGATGCATTCTCCTGAAATTTTTTAATCTCATTTTCCGCAGAAATAATTTCATCTTGCTTTACCTTTTTTTCAGCGTCATTATAAGAATCTATGTTTTGATTGTATGTGTCAATCAATTTTTGATAAGCTTCTAATTTTGTTTTGTTTTGATTGGCAAAATCGGAGTTGTAGGCTTCTAAATTTTTTTGAACTTGCTCTAATTGAGGCATTTTAGAAACGATAAATTCAATTTCAATAGTACCTACTTTTGTTTGTGCATTAATTTGCAAACTCGTTATTACAATAACAATAAATAAGATGATTCTTTTCATTTTAAAAAATATTTTATGCGAAGATACAAGTTAATCATAAAATAATTATACTTATAATAATTTCTTAAGTAAAGCTTAACAAAATGCCACTTGCCTAACCCCATGTTTTTGTTATTTTTGCGACGCTTTAATAACCAAAAAACAATAAAAATGAAAAATAATATTCTATCTTTTTTACTAATCATTGTAGTATTTTTTACTTCATATTCACAAAACAAAAAGGATGTGTTATTAACCATTAATAATCAGCCAGTTTATAATTCGGAATTTGTTGAAGTGTTTAACAAAAACTTAGATTTAGTAGTAGATGATTCTCAAAAAAGCGTAGATGGTTATTTAGATTTATTTATAGATTATAAACTTAAAATCGCTGAAGCTTACGCTCAAGGATTAGATAAAAATGAAGATTATGTAAAAGAATTTACAAAATATCAAGACCAGCTTTCAAAAAAGTATATTTATGATAAGAGAGTAACTTCAGAATTAGTAAAAGAGGCATACGAAAGAGGCTTAGAAGAAATTAATGCAGATCACATATTAGTACAAGTAAGCCAAAATGCGTTACCAAAAGATACTTTAAATGCATATAATAAAGCTAAAGATATTCATGATAAAGCTGTTAATGGAGAAGATTTTGTAGAATTAGCAAAAAAATATTCAGAAGAACCTGGAGTAAAAAATACAGGTGGGAAATTAGGATATTTTTCGGTGTTTCAAATGGTATATCCTTTTGAAACAGCCGCTTACAATACAAAAGTAGGAGAGATTTCAAAAATTACCAGAACTGCATTTGGTTACCATATTATTAAAGTTAACGATCGTAGAATAAAAAAGCCAAAAATCAACGTTTCTCATATTATGATTTTTACTAATAAAAATCAGAAAGTAGAAAACCCTAAAGAGCGCATTGACGAATTATATGCTATGATTATGCAAGGAAAACCTTTTGAAGAAGTAGCAAAAGAGTTTTCTGAAGATAAAGGAACTGCTGTAAAAGGAGGAGAAATAAAAACTTTTGGACCTGGAAATTTAAAAGCTCCTTTGTTTGAAGAAGCTGCTTATGCTCTAGAAAATGAAGGAGATATTTCAGAACCTATAAAAAGTTCATTTGGATGGCATATCATTAGACTTAATAAAAAATATACTATTCCAACTTTTGAAGAACAAAAAGATGAAATTGAAGAAAAAGTAACTAGTGGTGCAAGAGCAAATATAATTACCCAATCTGTGAATGATAAAGTCAAAAAAAAATATGGTTACAAAGAAGGACATAGCTATTCTCCTTACTTTGAGACTTATTTAACAGATAGTATACTTAAGAAGAAATGGGAAATTACTCCCATTCCTTCCAACGAAGACAAAATATTATTTACCATAGGTAACAAAAATGTTAAATACTCAGATTTTGCAGAATATATTTATGAAAGACAAAAGTTATCTAAAAGATATTCTTTAATGGAAAGATTACTTAAAGATTATTTCGAAGAATTTAAAAACAAAACAATTATAGATTTTTACAAGGTAAAACTAGAAGAAGAAAATAAAGAATACGCTTCCATTATAAACGAATACAGGAACGGTTTGTTGGTGTTTGATGTAATGGATAAAAATATTTGGAAAGTTGCTAAAGAAGATTCAATTGGACTTCAAAAATATTATGAGCAAAATAAAAACAATTATATCTGGAAAAAAAGAGTAGATGTAGATGTGTTTTCAGCAACCAATGAAGATTTTGCAAAACAAGTTCAAAAATTGTTAAATGAAGGAGTAGAACCTTCAAAAATAAAAGAACAACTCAATAAAGACGGTAAAGTAAACGTTATTATTACTAGCGGACTTTATGAGATGGATAGTTCTGAATTACCTGATGGTTTTGTTCCAAATGTTGGTATTTCTAAAATATATAAAAGAGATTCATCAAATATTATAGTAAATGTTAAAAAGGTATTAGAACCTTCTGTTAAAGCGTTTGAAGAGGTTAAAGGAATGGTTTTAAGTGACTATCAAACCTACGTTGAAAATCAATGGATGCAAAGTCTACACGAAAAATACAAAGTAGAAATTAACAAAAAATCTCTTAAAAAAATAAAAAAACAATTGGATAATTAATGAATAAAGCTATCATATTCTTATTGGTGTTTTTTGTGTTTCTATCTTGCGATTATTTTAAGCAAGACGAGCAAGAAATCCCTATTGCAAGAGTAAATGATAGCTATTTGTTTAAAAAAAACATTGATGAATTAATTTATGATTCTACAACCAAGGAAGACAGCATTTTAATTGTAAATAATTATATAAATAGGTGGGCAACCCAACAGCTATTAATAGACCAGTCAAAAATTAATTTACCCGAAGAAAAGCAAAAAGAATTCGATAAACTGGTTGAGCAATATAAAATTGACCTTTATACCGAAGCCTATAAGAGTTCCATAGTTTCAAAACAACTGGATAGTGTAGTTTCGGATGCAGAATTAGAAAAATATTATAACCAAAATAAACAAAACTTTATACTAAACGATGAACTTTTAAAAGTTAGATATATTCAGGTAGATAAAAAATACTCGAATATTTCAGACCTTATAAAAAAGTTTAAAAGATTTAATACCGAGGACAAAGAAGAACTTTCAGACTTGAGTATTAAATTTAAAACCTATAATTTAAACGATTCAATTTGGATAAAAAATGATGCATTATTAAACGCATTACCAATTATAGAAAACAATCACAGTCAAGTGTTAAAAAAATCTAATTTTACTAAATTACAAGATTCATTAGGAGTATATTTGGTAAAAATTGAAGCAATGTTAAAACCAAATGATATTGCACCACTTTCCTATGTAAAGCCAACCATCAAACAAATTGTGCTTAATAAAAGAAAACAACAGATATTAAAAAAACTAGAAAAAGACATTACAATAGATGCAATTAAAAATAAAAACTTTGAAATTTATACAGAAAACTAACCTATCGGTATTTCTTCTATTCACTATATTCTCAACCATAAATGCTCAAGAAGTAATAACGGTTGATAGTACAGGAGTTGCAAAAAGCAGTACAGTTGAAAAAAACCTAGCTAAAAATGATTCAGTAAACAAATTCAAAAAATTTAAAGCCGAAGGAGTTAGTGCTGTAGTAGGTGATTTTGTAATATTAGAATTCGATATAGACAAAAGCTACCTTGAATTTGAACAAAATGGTGTAGACATTTCTACGATTGACCGTTGCCAAATGGTTGGTAAATTAATGGAAGACAAATTATATGTTCATCATGCCATTCAAGACAGTATTATCATTTCAGATGCAGAAATTGAACCCGAAGTAGATCAATTATTAGCTTATATGGTTGAGCAAGTTGGTAGTGAAGAAAAAGTTGTGCAATACTACCGAAAAAGCAATATTTTAGAATTAAGAACAGACCTGTTTAATGCTCGAAAAGAGATAAGACTTACCGAAAGAATGCAAGAAAAAGTAGTTTCTAACGTAACGGTTACACCCGAAGAAGTAAGAACATTTTTCTTTTCAATTCCAGTTGACGAACGACCTATTTTTAGTGCAGAATTAGAAGTAGCTCAAATAGTGGTAGAACCTCAAGTTACCGAAAAAGCTAAGCAAGATGTTATCAACCGTCTAAAAGCCATCCGAACAGATATTGTAGATAACGGAGCATCTTTTGCCACCAAAGCCGTTTTATATTCCAAAGACGGAACTCGTGCTAGAGGGGGATTAATTGAAGGAGTAAGAAGAGATTCGCCAATGGCAAAAGAGTTTAAAGATGTTGCTTTTTCACTTTTAGAAGGAGAAGTAAGCGAACCTTTTGAAACCGAATTTGGATTTCATATTTTAAAAGTAGATAAAATTAGAGGACAGCAAGTAGATGTACGACACATTATCCTTTTTCCAGAAGTGTCCAAAAGCATTGTCGAAGAATCCAGAAGAAAAATTGATACCATCAGACAAAGCATTATCGATGGAAAAATCCCATTTGCCGAAGCTGCCAAATTATATTCAGACGATAAAGAAACTAGAAATAATGGAGGACAAATTGTAAACCCCCAAACTTTCGATACACGTTTCGATTTAACAAAAATGGATCCAACCTTTAGTGCTCAAGTTTATAACATTAAAGAGGGTGAAGTAACTAAAGTTTATACAGATACAGACCGAACAGGAAAAAGTATTTTTAAAATATTTACAGTAACTGCTCGATACGACGAGCACGTAGCAGATTTTGTGAAAGATTATGAAAAAATACACGAATTAGCTCTTAAAGAAAAACAACTTAGAGCTATTGAAGAATGGCAAGAAGAAAAAATTAAAGAAACATACATCAAAGTAAATTCAGATTATCAAAATTGTGACTTTACAAATAACTGGGTAAAAAACGAAAATTAGTATGTCAGACGTTGCAGCAATTAAACAATTAGTTTCAAAATATAGCGACCTTCGAAAAGAAATTAAAAAGATTATTGTTGGTCAGGATGAAGTAGTAGAACAGGTATTACTATCCATATTTTCAGGAGGACATGCTTTACTTATAGGTGTTCCTGGTTTGGCAAAAACACTTTTAGTACATACCGTTTCTGAAGCATTAGGACTAAATTTTAAACGAATTCAGTTTACTCCAGACTTAATGCCAAGCGATATACTAGGTTCCGAAATATTAGATGAAAACAGGCATTTTAAATTTATAAAAGGACCTATTTTTTCGAATATTATTTTGGCAGATGAAATTAATAGAACACCACCAAAAACTCAAGCTGCTCTATTAGAAGCCATGCAAGAACGTAAAGTTACAGTTGCAGGGCATACCTATCTGCTTGACAAACCTTATTTTGTTTTAGCAACACAAAACCCTATTGAGCAAGAGGGAACTTACCCATTGCCAGAAGCACAATTAGATCGTTTTATGTTTGCTATAAATTTAGAATATCCTTCCTTTACCGAAGAAGTTGATATTGTAAAAACAACTACCATAGGGATTAACGTAAAAATAAATCCCCTATTTACTGCCGAAGAAATTATTGGTTACCAACAACTTATTCAAAAAATTCCTGTAGCAGATAATGTGATAGAATATGCGGTAACTTTAGTTGGAAAAACTAGACCTAAAAGTCCTGCCGCACCAGATATAGTAAAAAAATACATCGACTGGGGAGCAGGTCCTAGGGCTTCTCAAAATTTAATATTAAGTGCAAAAACTCATGCGGTACTTAATGGAAAATTTTCTCCAGATATTGAAGATGTTCAAAAAGTAGCTATCGGTATTCTTAGACACCGTTTAATTAAAAATTATAAAGCCGAAGCAGAAGGCTT
>JALWUJ010000105.1 GCA_027080135.1 Flavobacteriaceae bacterium
CTATTAAATTATTAGAATCTTATTTTGTCTTTACTAATTTAAAAGTTTCGTTTTTAATCTTCAATAGGTAAATAGCTGGAGGAAAATCAGTCAAATTAATTTTATTGTTGCTGTTATTTAATATTCCTGAAACTAGAAGTTTTCCAGTTATTGAATAAATTTTATATTCAATATTTTCATCAGATTTGGTATCGACTATCACAAAATCTTTAACGGGATTTGGGTAAAATTCAATTTCATTATCGATGTTTTCTTCATCTTCAATTCCTAAATAATCACAAGTTGGTGTTATTCCTGAATTGGAATTAAGCGTTAAAGCATATTGATATAATTCTTCACAAATAGTAAAAGCGTCGCCTTCTCCATTTGTTAAAACGCAAATTCCGATGTTATTAATTGGATCTAAATACATATCTGTAGATACACCATCTTCACCACCATTATGTCCCCATAAAGTAGCTGATCCAAAAAATTCTTGATACCAATTAAGCCCTTGAGTTGGGTCGAGGTTTGGGATTTGTGAAGACCACATTTCGTCAATTGATTCGGGGCTTAAAATTGTATTATTTCCTAGAGCTCCACCGTTTAAATAGGCAATCATAAAGTTTCCTATATCCAAAGCAGTACTTCTTAATTGCCCGTCTGGATAATCTGCAAATCCATAATGAGGGTAAGCAACATAATTACCGCCTTGATAGCTGTAGGGTTTAGCAACGTCACCTGGCTCAAAATCTGAAAAATGCCAAGCTGTTTTTTCCATACATAATGGATCAAAGATATTTATATCGCAAAAATCATCGAAGGGCATTCCGCTTGCAACTTCAGTAATATAACCATTTAATGCAGTCCCCATATTAGAATAATTATAATTGGTACCAGGAGCATTATTGGTGAAATTTTCTAAAGCATTATAATCAGCACCCGAAGTTGAAAAATAACGTTCGATACAATCTTCCAAAGTAATAGTAGGGTCTGGATAACCATAATAAGTCCCCATTACTGTAAAATTATCATCAATAGAAGCACTATGAGTCATTAACTGTCGTAGTGTAATTGGATCGTTAGTATAATTAGGAATGTCTATCGAGAATGGTAGATAGTCGTCTATATCTGCATCTAAATCTACTCCTCCAAATTCATATAATTGCATAGCGGCCGTACCAGTAAACACTTTAGACATAGAAGCAAGAAGAAAAACAGTAGTATCTTGAACAGCGATAGCATTTGCTACATCTGCAAAACCGTATGACTCTACCCAAACAATTTTACCATCTTTTACGATGATTGTAGATGCACCAGGGAAGCGTTCAAGATTCATTTCGTCTTGTATGGCATTATCGAGTGCTGCGTTGGGGTTTGGATTTTGTGAAAATAAACTTGTAAATGGAAGAACCATAAAACAAAATAATAGCTTCGTTTTAATAACAATCTTTGAGATATTTAAATTTTTCATATCGTTTCTTAATTTTTGTCAAATTAAACGATAATTCTATTGGCTTGGAAGGATTTGTTATTCCGAAAACGTGTTTTAGGACAGTTCTTTAATGTATTGAGATGGCGATATACCTGTTACTTTTTTAAAATTTGTATAAAAAGAAGACTTTGAATTAAAGCCAGCAGCTTCTCCAATACCAACAATACTATAGGTGGCTTGTTTATTATTTGCTAACATATTTTTAACAGCTTCCACTCTATATTGGTTGATATAGGAATAAAAGTTTTGTTCGGAATTTTTATTAATTGCATTAGATATTTGTCGTTCGGAAATGTCCATTACTTGAGAAAGTGACTTTAGATTTAGGTCAGGATTTAAAAAAGGTTGTTTAGTTTTCATAAAAGATTCTATTTCTATAAATACTAAATGAGTTTCAGAAAAAGCATCATCAACTGAACCGTCATTATTATCTGCTTTTAAAATATTATTGTTGTGAGCTGGAGTTTCAATTTTTAAATTCACTTGTAATAATGCTCCAATACCAAGGTAAAATATTAATACCAACTCAATTATAGCGTAAATAATATAAGGTTGATCATTCAATTCAAAATCATCCGTGAGTAAGTAATAGAGCATGTAATAGAGTTCATTAACAATAATAATAACACATACCCATTTTAACCAGTTTAAGTATTTGTAATGAATGGTGGATTGAAATTCAAAAAGGTTTCGGTTATATACCTTGATTTTTTTAAGAATAATAATCTGTATAAAAATGGTATAACCGACCGTTAAATAGTTGTAGGTTTCATCAAAATAATAGAGAAAATTACCATCAGAATCTATAATACTAAGCTTAGCAAAGAGAAGTATAAAACAAAGAATTACAAACTCAAGAATACCAGGAAGGAAATTGAGGACAACAATTTTACGAGAATTTGCTCCAATAATTTTACTATTAATATGAAGATAAATAAGATTAGGAAGTAATAAAAAGAATTTAAAAGGATATAGAAAATGAAACTCTACATTATAATAATCACCGTAAGTTTCATTGGTAATCCCTAAGGAAAGGAAAAGTAAAAATAATGCTATGTATTTAGAATCTCGCTTTCCATTCCGTTTTAAGAATAATAAAACCAAACCAGAAACAACTCCTTGTACAATTGCGATATAATGTGTTATTTCAATCAAATAATAATTTTGAAGTCATTTTTATTATACAAATATTTATGTTAGTTTAAATATATTTTCAGGATGAATCAATATGAAGCATAATGCAATATTATTAACCGCTTCAATTTTCATTTTTGACAAATCTATACTTTTATAAAATTAAGCTAAATAAAATTGAACACCAAGTAATATAAATAAGTTACAAAAACCAATTCCCAAAGTTCAATATATTTTTCATTAATAGAACTTTTTATTTTGTTAAAATATATTCTAAAACTCTATAAAAGAAGTATTTTTGCAGTCTCAAAACCCGAATAAATCGGAATGAGATTAACCTTAAAAAAATAAAATTATGAGTTTTGTTGACGTTTATGAAAAAGAACTGTCTTTTCAAACCGACCGCCGTAAAGCTACGGTAGAATTTATTAAAACGGTAAGCGATTTATGGTACGATAAGTCTATAGAATTGGTGCTTTTCAGAAATCAATTAATAGATCGCAGCGTAAGTGATATTTTAAATCTTCACAAATACGCAAAAGAGTTTGTACAAAAACCCATCTCTATTTTCGATTCGGTGGAAATTGCTCAAGCTATTAAACAATTAGATTTACCTCCTTCAAAATTGGATATTGGTAAACTTACTTACGAGTATCATTTGGAAGATGACAAATATGAAGATGCTTTGGCTTTTGTTTCAGATAAATTAAACGAAGCAAAAAAATTCAACAACATTACTCCTAAAGACGTGGTTTTATATGGCTTCGGAAGAATTGGTCGTTTGTTAGCCAGAGAGCTAATGAACAAAGCCGGTAAAGGAAGTCAGATGCGACTTAGAGCGATTGTAACTCGTGGAAACATTGACAAAACTGTTCTTGAAAAAAGAGCATCTTTACTTCGAATGGATTCTGTTCATGGCGATTTTAACGGAACCGTTTCTATAGATGAAGAAAATCAAGCCTTGATTATTAACGGAACTACGGTGTATTTAATTTCAGCAAATGCTCCTGAAGATATAGACTACACCAAATACGGAATCAACGATGCATTAATCATCGACAACACCGGAGCTTTTAGAGACGATGTTGCTTTGGCTCGTCACTTAAAAGGTAAAGGCGTTTCAAAAGTTTTATTAACCGCTCCAGGTAAAGGAATTCCGAATATTGTTCACGGTGCCAATCATTTAGATTACGATCCAAATACAGTAGATATTTTTTCGGCAGCCTCTTGTACCACCAATGCTATTACTCCAGTTTTAAAAGCGGTGGAACAAACTTACGGAGTAAACCACGGACATTTAGAAACCATTCACGCATACACCAACGACCAAAATTTGGTAGATAATATGCACAAAAAATACCGAAGAGGTCGTGCAGCTGCATTAAATATGGTAATTACTGAAACCGGTGCCGGAAAAGCAGTTTCAAAAGCATTGCCATCTTTTGAAGGAAAATTAACATCGAGTGCCATTCGTGTTCCTGTTCCAAATGGATCTTTGGCTATTCTAAATTTAGAGCTTAATAAAGAAACTTCTGTAGAAGATTTGAATGCTACGATAAAGAGATATGCTATGGAAGGCGATTTGGTAGAACAAATACAATACTCCTTAAACAACGAGTTGGTATCTAGTGATATTGTTGGAACTTCGGCTCCTTCAATTTACGACAGTAACGCGACCATTGTTGCCAAAAACGGAAAAAGTGTCGTGCTATATGTTTGGTATGATAATGAATATGGTTATAGCCATCAAGTAATTCGGTTGGCAAAATACATTGCAAAAGTGAGACGTTTTACCTATTATTAGAAAATAGACAACACGACGAAAAGACATAAGATAATAAGACTTTTATATTTACAAACCTCACAGATTTTAGAAACCTGTGAGGTTTTTTATTTTTACGCATTCATTAGATAACTTGGAGTCCTCTAATGAATTTAAAAAAATAGATAAAATCATATCTCTCAATCTCACAGTGAAACACAAAGTGATTTATTTGAAATTCTTTGTGTATCTCTGTGGTTCTTTGTGCAACTCTGTGAAATAACTTTTGTAAATCTGCAAGAGCAATTCACAGCATCAATTTCAATTTTTAATTACCTTTGCCTTCATAAAAAATCCTTTCATGCGAATAGACATCATCACCGTTTTACCCGAATTACTTAAAAGTCCGTTTGAAGCTTCTATTTTAAAACGTGCTATCGAAAAAGGTTTGGCAGAAGTTCATTTTCATAATATTCGTGATTTTTCAACAAATTCTTATAATCAAATAGACGATTACCAATTTGGAGGTGGCGCCGGAATGGTCATGATGATTGAACCTATTGACAAATGTATTTCAAAATTAAAAGCAGAAAGAGATTACGATGAGGTTATTTATATGACTCCCGATGGCGAAACTTTTAACCAAGGAATGGCAAATACCTTATCGTTAAAAGGAAACATTATTATTTTATGCGGACATTATAAAGGAGTGGATCAGCGAGTGCGAGATCATTTTATTACTAAAGAAATTTCAGTGGGCGATTTTGTATTGAGTGGTGGCGAATTAGCCGCAGCCATAGTTTGTGATGCCGTAATTAGATTAATCCCTGGAGTATTAGGAAACGAAACCAGTGCCTTAACAGATTCGTTTCAAGACGGACTATTAGCTCCATCAGTTTACACACGCCCAGCGGATTATAAAGGTTGGAAAGTTCCAGACATATTATTAAGTGGTCATTTAAAAAAAATTGAAGAATGGCGAGAAGACGATGCCATTAAACGTACCAAAGAACGAAGACCCGATTTATTAGAATAATTTTATGGATTCTATAGTGATAAAAGTGGAATCCTATCAAGTTCCTAATTTGGAGAAAAGAGAACGTCTCTCCGATTTTGCTACAGGAAAATTTAAAAGTGTTTTTTCTAAAAAAGGAACCAAAAAAGCCATTAAAAAGGGTTTAATAACCATTAATGGAAAAAGAGGTTATACTTCAGATTATATTGTAGGTGGAGAATTTTTGGAATTATACCAACCTAAAAATGTTCCAAAAAAACCAATAATAAACATTCCACTTCAAGTTATTTATGAAGATGATTATTTGGCAATCGTCAACAAGCCAGCAGGATTAGTCGTAAGCGGAAATAAAAAGTTTACATTGGAGAATGCACTTTCCTTCAATTTAAAAAAGAGTCATCAAAAAGATGCTTTGGTATATCCTGAACCCATTCACAGATTAGATTACCCAACAAGTGGTGTTTTATTGATTGGCAAAACTTTGGAAGCTGTAATTCTGTTAAACAAATTATTTGAAAATCGGAAAATTAAAAAAAAATATTTTGCTATTACTATAGGACATCAAAATGATTCTGGCATCATTGAAACTTCAGTAGATGGAAAACCTTCAAAATCTGAATACAAGGTAATTTCAAGATTGGAATCTAGAAAATACGATTCCTTAAACCTAGTGGAGTTAACTCCGTTTACTGGTAGAAGGTATCAACTTAGAGTTCATTTAGCTTCTATCGGAAACCCAATTTTAGGAGATTTAAAATACGGAAAAGAAGGTTTAATTGGAAAAGGTAACGGATTGTATTTACACGCTTTTTCTTTGAATTTTAATCATCCATTTTTAAAAAAGGACATAGAAGTTTCGGTTTCACTTCCGAAGAAATTCACAAAATTATTTCCGAAGAAATAACAATTTAATTTTCAAATAGTTACCCTTTAAACAATAAAAACAAATTCATATTGCAAAATCAATAAAAATGATTATTTTTGCAACCGTCTTTAAAATTTAAGAAGACATTAATTTATTTCAACCTCTGGCGAAAATCGTGAATGTTGTCTTAAATATAACATTAAGAAAATTTTAAAATGGAAGAGTTAGTAAAATTTGTTCAAGACGAATTTGTAACAAAAAAAGAATTTCCTAAGTTTGGAGCAGGTGATACCATCACTGTTTATTACGAAATTAGAGAAGGTGAAAAAACAAGAACTCAGTTTTTTAGAGGAGTAGTTATTCAAGTAAAAGGAACAGGAACTTCACAAACCTTTACCATCAGAAAAATGTCTGGTACAATTGGTGTGGAGCGTATTTTTCCAATTAACATGCCAGCACTTCAAAAAATTGAGATTAACAAAAGAGGTAGTGTACGTAGAAAACGAATCTATTACTTTAGAGGTCTTACTGGTAAAAAAGCCAGAATTAAAGAAAAAAGAATGTAATACACACTCTAAAACCATAAAACAAAGCGATCTTTTAGGTCGCTTTTTTTATGAACAAAAGTTAATAACTATTGTTGATACAAGGTTAATATTAAACGAGTTATAACTCTTGTTTTATTAATTTTCTGTTTTATATTTGGAGTATCAAAACGAGGTAACAGTAACAATCGTTTTACTAAAGTAACGTTCTTTAAACATTTTTTTAATCCAATTTTCTTCAGAACCAGTTTATCGCAAGATGTTTTGAGTTCGAAGTGGAATTGAAGCGACATTCTGATTTATTATTGAGCAATCAAAAGTAAATTGGCCTCGAAAAAGAAAGTAGCAACTTGGAAAGAGAGATCTGGAGAGAAGATACTAGAAAATTCGAGTGATGAATTTCGGTCTTAATTGCAATTTAAGATTGGTCTCGATTTCTGATACATTTCAGAAGCAACCCAGACCCAGAAACGAAATACTAGATGGTCTGTTACATTACAGCGGGTTCGCCCAAGGTAATAGATTAAAGTAAACTGGTTTCGGCTAGTAGAAATAGGAAACAGGCAACCAGAAGTACGGAACACGAGAAATTTTATAAGCTTAAAACATGAGCAATCTTTAAAAGGAAGGTAAATGTTGAGATTAAAAAAGGAGTCAAGTTTTGCGATTCTTTCAAGCCTAGCTCGAAAGTTAACCGATTACGAGACTCGTTGAAACAAATCACGACTGCAAGGGTTTAATAAACTTGCTTTAAACTGTAAAGGTTAGTCGGTAACGGTATGTTTCACAAGAAGCCATATCACAGTAGCAATACAATGATATGGCTTTTCTTGTTTTGTAAAGTTATAGCATCACTTTAATTTACAAATACGATAGTTTTTCATCATTATTTTGAGTAATTATCAAATAAAGAATGTTTTTTTATCAACTCTTCAAAAGGCTTCATTATAAGCCCTTCCCGCTTTTTTAACATCTTCTTATTTCGTATATTTGCACTTCGAAAAACGATTCCTTTTCGTTTAAATTTTTGAATTAAATTCTACTTCTTATGTCAAAATCTGCAACCATATTTTACACTAAAACAGATGAAGCTCCTGCTTTAGCAACACATTCATTCTTACCAATTGTTAAATCGTTTACGGCAACTTCAAATATAAATATTGAAACTAGTGACATTTCATTAGCAAATAGAATTTTATCGTTATTTCCTGATTATTTAAAGGATGATCAAAAAGTGTCAGACGATCTTGCCAGTTTAGGTGAATTGGTAAAAAAACCAGAAGCTAACATCATTAAACTACCTAATATTAGTGCTTCAGTACCTCAATTAATAGCTGCAATCGAAGAGCTTCAAGCTAAAGGATTTGAGATTCCTAATTATCCAGATGAACCTAAAAATGAAAAAGAAAAAGAGATTCTAAAACAATATAATAAAGTAAAAGGGTCTGCTGTAAATCCAGTACTTCGTGAAGGAAATAGTGATAGACGAGCTCCAAAAGCAGTAAAAAATTACGCTAAAAACAATCCCCATTCTATGGGAGCTTGGTCTAGTGATTCTAAAACTCACGTGGCAACCATGAGCAAAGGTGATTTTATGCATAATGAAAAATCGATCACCATAGACAAAGCTACCAACATCAGTATTGTTTTTACAGATAAGAATGGAAATAAAACCGTTTTAAAAGAATCATTTCCTTCATTAGATGGTGAGATTATAGATGCTACTTATTTAAGTAAAAAAGAGTTGCTTTCCTTTTTAGAAACTCAAATAAAAGATTCGAAAGAAAAAGACGTGCTTTTTTCTTTGCATATGAAAGCTACGATGATGAAAATTAGTGACCCTATTATTTTTGGTCACGCTGTTCGTGTTTTCTTTAAAAGTTTATTTGAAAAATACGGGAAACTTTTCGAAGAAATTGGAGTAGATGTTAATAATGGTTTTGGAGATTTAATCAATGATTTAGAAAAATTACCTTCCGATAAAAAAGAAGAAATTTTAGCAGAAATAAAATCAATTTTCGAAAACGGTCCAGAAGTAGCGATGGTAAATTCAGATAAAGGTATCACCAATCTTCACGTACCAAGTGATGTAATTATTGATGCTTCTATGCCTGCAATGATTCGTACCTCTGGAAAAATGTGGGATGCCAATGGAGAGTTAAAAGATACCAAAGCTGTTATTCCAGATAGTAGTTATGCCGGAATTTATTCAGCAACTATTGACTTCTGCAAAAAGAATGGAGCTTTCGATCCTACAACAATGGGAACAGTTCCTAATGTTGGATTAATGGCTCAAAAAGCAGAAGAATATGGATCTCACGATAAAACATTCGAAATTTCAGGAAACGGAAAAGTTCAAGTAATCAACTCAAATAACGAAGTAATTTTAGAACATCAAGTAGAAGAAGGCGATATTTGGAGAATGTGTCAAGCAAAAGATTTACCTATTCAGGATTGGGTAAAATTAGCGGTTAATAGAACTCGTTCTTCTGGAATGCCATCTGTTTTTTGGTTAGATAAAAATAGAGCTCACGATGCCGAGTTAATTAAAAAAGTGAATAAATATTTACCCGATCACGATACTTCAGAATTAGATATTAGAATACTTTCACCCGAAGAAGCAACCTTATTTACCTTAAAAAGAGTTAAACAAGGTAAAGATACTATTTCGGTAACAGGAAATGTATTACGTGATTACCTTACCGACCTCTTCCCTATTTTAGAATTGGGAACTAGTGCAAAGATGTTGTCTATTGTTCCTTTAATGAATGGTGGTGGATTATTTGAAACTGGTGCTGGAGGTTCTGCTCCAAAACACGTACAACAATTTGTAAAAGAAGGACATTTACGTTGGGATTCTCTTGGTGAATTTTTAGCATTAGCGGTTTCATTAGAACATTTAGGAACCAATTATAACAATCCAAAAGCAATTGTACTTTCAGAAACTTTAGATGAAGCTACCGAAAAACTTTTATTGAATAAAAAAGGACCTTCAAGAAAAGTTAACGAATTAGACAATCGTGGTTCGCACTTTTATTTAGCGATGTATTGGGCAGAAGCATTGTCTAATCAAAATAATGATGCAGATTTAAAGAATTACTTTACACCAATCGCCGAAGAATTAGCAGCAAATGAATCTAAAATTTTAGACGAATTAAACACAGCACAAGGTCATCACGTAGAAATAAATGGTTATTATTTTGCCGATGATAAATTGGTTTCAAAACAAATGCGACCTAGTGAAACTTTTAATGCTATTCTTTCCAAAAATTAATTGGAAGTAATTTTAAATTAAGGCTTTTAGTATTTGGTAGGGCAAACTCATACTCTTTAAAATAATAATATAAAGACACAATTACACTTATAAATGAGCTAAGCTCATTTAAAATTCGTGAGATTTTACCCAAAAAGATTACCCGAAGATAAAAATTAGTGAGTATTCGAGAAATTAGTGTCTCAAAATAAAAGTATGAGTATGCTCTGAGTTATTTTAAAGCTTTTTTTTATGCTACTAAAAAGAATTGTAAATTTGAATTATGAATTTTACAAAAACCACTGAAGCCGATTCTAACTACAATCATTTAGAAAAAATGACGGTTTCTGAATTGCTCACCAATATAAATTCTGAAGATAAAACCGTTCCTTTAGCCGTTGAAAATTCACTACCTCAAATTGAAAAACTTACCGAAAAAGTAATTGAAAAGTTAAAATCTGGTGGAAGATTATTTTATATGGGTGCTGGAACAAGCGGTCGTTTAGGTATTTTGGATGCGAGTGAGTGTCCGCCAACCTTTGGAGTTTCTCATGATATAGTTATGGGGCTTATTGCTGGTGGGGATACCGCTATTAGAAAAGCTGTGGAATTTGCCGAAGATTCTATAACTCAAGGTTGGAAAGATTTACAAGATTTTAATATCACTGAAAAGGATTTTGTAATAGGAATAGCAGCTTCAGGAACAACTCCTTATGTGGTTTCAGCTTTAAAAAAATGTAATCAAAACAACATTTCAACAGGTTGTATTACTTGTAATGAAGGAAGTCCTTTAGCATTAACTGCTAAATTTCCTATCGTTGTTATTGTAGGTCCAGAATTTATAACTGGAAGTTCTAGAATGAAGGCTGGAACAGCTCAAAAGTTAATTTTGAATATGATTTCTACAACTACAATGATTCGGTTAGGAAAAGTAAAAGGTAATAAAATGGTAGATATGCAACTTAGTAATAACAAGTTGGTAAATCGTGGTACAAGAATGATTATGAATGAATTATTAGTTTCCGAAGAAGAAGCCAATCAATTATTAAAAGAAGCAAAAAGTGTTCGGAAAGCCATCGCAAATTATAAAAAATGACACAAAAACACACCGATAGAAAATTACTTACCAAAGGAATAAAATATATGGTCTATACATTGCCATTACTAATTTTATGCCCTTATTTAATTACTCTTTCTTTTATTAATAAAGAGAATTTTTCATTTTATATTTTTCTTGGTATAGGTTTTATTATAGGTGTTTTTGCTATTTTTCTATTTTATAAAGGAATAAAAACATTAATTGACGCATTATTTTCTTAAAACTGAAAATAGATAAACGCTTGTAATTCTGATGACATTGCCTGATATACTCCGAAAACAACAAAGGCACTTACTACTATTTTTACAGCTAATGGAAATGCTATAAAGGTTTCCCGATACCAATCTTTCACTTTTACAGGTAACCAATGAATTATAAAACCTAAGAGCATTACAATAAACACTTTGCTATAAGAAAAAAGTATTTCTGGTATTAAAGCAGCATTAAAATTATTTTTAATCTGATCAATAATTAAATAAGTACTTTCCATATTTTCAGCACGGAACCAAATTCGAGTAAAGGTGATAAAATTAAAGGTGATAAAAATTTTAATTACAACTCCTAAAACATTATTTAATTTTTCATATGGGCTTACCTTCCTCCAAAGTTTATATACAATTAAACCTAAACCGTTTAATCCTCCCCAAATTACAAATTGCCAACTTGCCCCGTGCCACAAACCTCCTAATAACATGGTAATTAACAGATTTATATTTGTAGTTAGCCAACCTCTAAAAGACTTTACCCAAAGAGCCAATAGTACAGAAATTAGAATTAACCCCAAAATAGCATATAGTACGTTAACCGTTCCTGAAAGCATTACAACAAAAGCAATTATAAATACCAATGCCACCCAAGTTCCAACACTTCCTCCTCTATTACCTCCCAATGGAATGTATAAATAATCTTTTAACCAAGAGGATAAACTCATATGCCAACGTTTCCAAAATTCTCCCACATTCTTTGCTTTGTATGGGGAATTAAAGTTTTTAGGCAATTCAAAACCCATTAGTAAAGCCACTCCTATAGCAATATCTGTATATCCTGAAAAATCTGCATATACTTGAAGCGAATAACCATACAACGCCATTAAGTTTTCAAAACCTGTAAACATTGTTGGATTTCCAAAGACCCGATCTATAAAATTAACAGCGATATAATCACCTATGATTACTTTTTTTGAAAGCCCTTTTAAAATCCAAAATAAAGCAATTCCAAATTGATGGTTGGTTAATTTATAGGGTTTGTACAACTGTGGAATAAAATCTGCAGCTCGTACAATAGGTCCTGCAACCAACTGCGGAAAAAAGGAAACATAAAAACCAAAATCCAAAATATTACTAACTGGTTTTATATGCCCTCGATATACATCTACCGAATAACTAATGGTCTGAAATGTATAAAATGAAATTCCTACTGGTAGTAATATTTTATTAACTTCAAAATGAGTTCCTATAGTATCATTTGTCCATTGTGCAAAATGATTGAACATCTGATAATTAGTATGAAAAAACTCATTGAAGGATTCCGTAAAGAAATAAGCATATTTAAAATACCCTAAAACAAAAAGATTAATCAACACACTTGTTGTAACAAATAATTGTTTGATGTTTTTTTTATTGACTTTATAAATTAACTGTCCAATTATAAAATCTGATAAGGTAGAAAACAGTAAAATACTTATAAAAAGTCCACTAGTTTTGTAATAAAAAAAAAGGCTTACCAAAAACAAATAGGCATTCCTAAGTCCTCGTTTTTTATAAATAAAAGAATAGAAAAACAAAACAACAGCAAAGAAACCCCAAAAGAAAAATTGGGTAAAAATCATAGGCTCCCCTTCATTATAGGTGAAGATATGCTTGATATTTTCCCAACTAAAAAGATTTGACATTCCCAATAAAATATGCAATGCTGTACTCAATTATTATTTTTATAAATTTTAAATTCTTTCATTAAAGCTATAAACATCAAATCGCCAATCAATTGGTATCCTTTATTGGTAAAATGAATTTTATCTTCTTTAGCAAAACCCTTTTTCTCCCATTTTTTTATGGAATTTAAACCTCCCATTACTTCAAACAAATCCCACATTCCGGCATTGTTTTTAGTTGCTAAATTTACCATTACTTTCCTTGCTTTTAAAACATTCCTATTGGCATATTTTCGCTTGTAATAACTGTCGTTATTAGTAACAAAAAGGAAATTTGTATTTGGATTTACAGCTTGAAACCAACTCACCAATTCATAGTAATTTTCTTCATAACAAGTATCGCAAAAGTTCGGATTATAGGCATCGTTTATTCCTAAACAGAAAATTACTAAATCAGGCTTTATAGTTTCTAACTGCTTTACAAAAAGGCTATTTCTTAAAAAACTACTAGTTTTTGCACCATTAACTCCTACAGAGGTATAAACAATTCCTGGGCGATCATTTTCTAAGCTTAAACCATATAAAGTGAAATGATTTTGTATTGAATTTATTTTCTTAATTTCAACAGACAGAGTATCTGTTTCCTTTTCTAAAACAAATTCTGTAAAGCCAAGTTCTTCATTAATTATTTTTTCTAAAGGCTTTTCCGAAACCAAATCAACTTCAAAACTGGTGTCTCTTATTTCGTGAAATATTTTTATACTATTGAAAGTATAATTTGTCAAAGAATCGTGTTTATAACCAACTGAAAAGAAAGTCAATGTATCTTTTGTTGTTACTGTAATTCCTGAAAGCCCCCAAACAGCGTGATGTTTATTTAAAGAATTTCTTTGTGCTTTCCACTCTCCCATATAGCTAATCTGATGATTTTTAGGATTCCAAGTTTTTGCTATTTCAAAAGGAAATACAAAGCCTCTTCCTCCATTTATGGAGTCTGAAAGTTGCAACAAATTCTTTCTTATTTGATCGGGCCATATTTCTGCTTGAATATGAGAACCTCCAATTTGAAGTATTTTTACCTTCCCCTTTTTGTATTTCAATAAAGAATCTAATTTTGAATAAAAAGTATCTAAGTTTGCTTCTTTAGAATAAAAATGAATATAATTTTCTTCTAAATTCACAAAATCTGAAATAGAATCTATAGCAATCAAATTCTGCCCTTCTAGAAAAAAGGAAGTTATAAAAAATACTAAAAAAGGCAACTTATTTTTCAAGAGTATCTTCCTTAATTTCGTTTACAACTTTATTTGAATTTTTATTTGCTTCATATAATTTCATTAATTCTTCATAAAATAGTTCAGCAATTTTTACTGAACCTTTAGAACTAAAATGAATATAATCTGCATTGGCAAGAGCAGGTTCTGCATTTACCCAACTTGGCATCGAGTTTTTGCCTCCCATAGATTCGTACATATCCCAAAACAAACAATCTGAACTTAATGTTGCTTCTTTTAAGGCGTCCCTAACAGCTTCAAGATAGGGATATGTTTCAAATTCAGTTTTGTTTTTATAGGACATATCGGAAGGGCCTATTACTAAAATTGGAACATCTGGATTTAATCTTTTTATAAACTTAATTTGTTGTTTAAACCAATTACCATAATCTGAAGCTTGCCTTTTAGATTTCGTATATGGTATTGTATTTCCACCAAATTCTAAAATTATAAGTTTTGGAGATAAGCTAGTATACATTTTTTTTAATAAGGTCGCATCCTGCTTTGTAAATAATGTCCCTGAAGAACCTCGTAATGGAATGTTATCCATTACAACACCTTTATGACCTTCCAAAGACATTCCTAATATTTCTGGACTGTCTTTTCCTTTAAAAGAAACCAAAATTTCTTCTGGTGTGTGAGAAAAATTAAGTTGAATTTTTTGAAAAGGAGTACCAGCTTGTACAATTCCTGTTTTTAAAGTATCTATCCCTACTATAATTTGATAATTTACATTTTCAAGGTTGTTTTTAAGGTAAATATTCAATTCAGAAAAGCTTTTTATTCTTCGGTATCCTAATTTAGATTTTTTAATTTTTACCCAAGCTTCAACTTCTTTTTTATCTGAAGAATTTATACTTTCTTCAATAGGAACAAATCTAGTAAAGCTCATTAAAGCACCAAATTCATTGTTTGTGATTAACGGATTTTTTCTTCCAAATCCTGCATAACGTATCCAATTAGAAGAATATTCATTATTTAATGTCCATTTTTTTGAAACCGAAATTATAGGAAACAATCCAACCCCATTTCCTCCAAATTTTTTTTGAAGCTCATTTCGTAAGTACGATGTAATTCTATCCGATTCTATTTGAGAATCTCCATAATGTATAATTCGTACTTTTTCTTTTTTAGCTTTATCTAACGAATTAAAAAACCGAACCAATGAGGTTAATGCTTTTTCATTTCCTTGAATGCTTCTTTTTAATAACCTAAGTGAATCTAATTTAGCATTTAAAATTATAGAATCTAATTGGCTAACTACAATCTTTTTAGTAGAATCTTTTTTATTTTCCAGCTCTTGTAATTCTTTTAACTCTGAAGAAATACTGTCCTGAACATTAATAGTATTATTATTTTCAAAGCCAAAAAATTCATCTGAAGTTGGAAATTTAAGAGACATGTTACCAATAGCTACCCCCTGTTTTGGAAACACAAATAGGACAATTAGTAGTAGCCCCATCACACATAACAAAGTAAATAATGTAGTTTGGGGTTTTATACTTTTGTTATTATTACTACTAAAATCGATGAATCTAATTTTTTATATCGTTTGAAACAAATATAAAATTTTATATTTCACTTACTAAAGTTTTATTTAAAAAACTTTAAATACTACAATCCTAGTTATTGTAGGAAATTATTTTAATTAATGATTTCAAAAATATCCAAAGGTCCATTATTGTTGGCAACCAATAATAATTTCTTTTGATCTGCATCTATTACCAAAATATCTCTAGCATCACCTGAAGTGTAAAATCCTGTATCATAATTATTTAACCCTCTAAAAGCATTATTTTCAAATTTTAAAATTGCACCTCTAGAAGCGTCATATCTTTGGGTCTCTACTTCAACATTGTATAAATTTCCTACGGCAATTATTTCTTCTTTTTTATCACCATCTAAGTCAACAAATTCGAAATCTGTTGTGGGTGAAATTTGTGTTTGCCATGGAAGTTGAACTATTTCAAAACTTCCATTACCGTTATTTTTAAGAAAGATACTCGATAATATTTTT
>JALWUJ010000106.1 GCA_027080135.1 Flavobacteriaceae bacterium
GCTTTAGGAATACTATTTTTTAGTTTTAATTTATTTTCAAATCCAGCTAAAACAAGTGCTATAACTTTTAAACAAATTACTTCAAAAAACCCTATTACAATTTCAAAAGGAGGCGAACTTTTTAACAAATATTGTTCTGAATGTCACGCAATTTCAGAAGAAGTATATGGTCCAGCCCTAAAAGATATTGAAAAAAGAAGAGCTAAAAAATGGGTAATTAATTTTATTCTTGATGAAGAAAAATTAATGAAAACCAATTCTGTTGCTAAACAGATGTATGAAGAAAGTGATGAACTTCACACTGCATTTTCTTCAGAACTATCAAAAGAACAAGTAGAGGATATTTTAAAGTATATTAAAGCCGAAAGTTCTAAATAATCAATTAACCGTCAAATTCACCACAAACCCTTCGTTGCTTCGAACATTAAAAATGGTGTTGTCTTCAAAGATTAAATACTGACCTTTTATTCCTTTTAAAATTCCTTCATAGTTAGTCGTTTTAGAAAGGTTCAAGCTTTTAGGTTTTTCAGGATATTTAAGTACTGGAAAATCCATATGAGTTTCTTTATTATTTTCAATAATATACTGTTTGGCTTCTTCAGGAATGTATTGTTTTAGTTTATCTCGCCATTCCACTAAATTTTCATCGGCTATTTTATTGGTAATCATCGTTCGCCAATTAGTTTTATCACCTACATAATTTTTTAGAGTGACTTCTGTAATACCAGCTAAATAACGATTCGGAACCTCTACAATTTCAATGGCTTCATGTGCTCCTTGATCGATCCAACGAGTAGGTACTTGGGTTTTTCGAGTCACTCCCACTTTTACATTGCTGCTATTGGCTAAATAAACGATGTGTGGATTTAACTGAACCGATTTTTCATATTCTAAATCGCGATCTTCAATTCCTAAATGTGCCTTGCTCAATTCTGGATGCATAATCCAATCGGCTGCTTGTGGTATTTCATAAAAGCAATCATAACAAAAACCTTGTCGGTATATTTTTTTTGCTTTTCCGCAGTTTAAACACTGATAACTATCAAAAGAAATAGATATTTTTTTATCTAGCAATTGATTGACATTCAAGAAATCATCCTTAAAAATTAAATAATACTGAATGGGCGAACCTAATTCGGTTTGCATTTTTCTGAGTACTCCGTGGTAATTCATTAGTAGAAATTGACTATTTTTATTGCATAAAGGTAATTAGTGTCTGATCAGAAATACCACAAAATTAAAAAAGTTTCTTTTTGCGATAATTTTACTTTTTTTAATCGTCTGATGCTAAGGCATCACCTCATAAAAAAAGATAAATTCTCATCAAAAATAACTCTTTTTGTAAAGATTGTCAATTTCCAACCAGACACTAATTAAACTGAAGCTTAAAAAATGCCAATACCCATTATAAATTCGATTGCCTCTTGGTTTTTAAAAAAGAGAATTCACCAGATTGAATTATTCTTAAAATACCCTAATGATGTTCAGGAAGAGCTTTTAAAAGGTTTAATACATAAGGCACGGTTTACTGAAATTGGAAATCAATACGATTTTAATAGTATAAAAAACTATCAAGATTTTGCAGATAGAATCCCAGTGACTACTTATGAGGACAACGAAATTTTGTACGAACGTTCCCGAAAAGGAGAAAGTAATATCTTTTGGCCAACACCTATTAAATGGTTTGCAAAATCTAGCGGAACCACCAATGCAAAAAGTAAATTTTTACCTGTTAGTAACGAGTCTTTAGAAGAATGCCATTATGCGGCTAGTAAGGATTTATTGTGTTTATACCTCAATAATAATCCTGATTCTGAATTATTTTTAGGAAAGAGTTTACGACTCGGTGGAAGTAAAGAACTCTACGAGCAAAACGGAACAGTCTTCGGGGATCTTTCGGCAATACTCATTGACAATATGCCATTTTGGGCAGAATATAGCAGTACGCCGAGTAATGAAGTTTCTTTGATGTCCGACTGGGAATATAAAATGCAAGCTATTGTTGATGAAACCCGAAACGAAAATGTGACCAGTCTATTGGGAGTTCCTTCGTGGTTATTGGTCTTGTTGAATAATGTTATTGAAACTACTGGGAAAAACAATTTATTTGAGGTCTGGCCCAATTTAGAAGTTTATTTTCACGGTGGAGTAAGTTTTGACCCTTACATAGAACAATATAAAAAATTACTTCCAAAAAATAATTTTCGTTACTACGAAACCTATAATGCTTCGGAAGGATTCTTTGCCATTCAGGATAGAAATAATAGTAAGGAGCTATTGTTAATGTTGGATTACGGTATTTTTTACGAATTTATTCCAATGGAAACTTATGATACTTCCGAAGAGAAAATAATTCCTTTAGCTGAAGTTGAAATAGGAAAAAACTACGCCATCGTAATTACAACCAACGCTGGATTGTGGCGCTATAAAATTGGAGATACCGTAAGGTTTACATCTATTAATCCGTACCGAATAAAAGTTACAGGGCGAACCAAACACCATATTAATGTATTTGGCGAAGAGCTTATTATTGAAAATGCCGAAGCTGCTTTAAAAAAAGCTTCTAAACTTACCCATTCTGAAATTGTAGATTACACCGCTGGACCTATTTTTATGGAAGGAAAAGAAAAAGGAGCTCACGAATGGATTATCGAGTTTAAAAAACAGCCAGACGACATCAATACCTTCTCACAAGTATTTGATGCTTTTTTACAAGAAGCCAATAGCGATTATGAAGCCAAACGATACAACAATACCACGTTAAATTTTCCAACTATTCATGTTGCTCGAAAAAACCTGTTTAAAGATTGGTTAAAAAAGCATGATAAATTAGGTGGTCAACATAAAATTCCAAGGCTTTCCAACTCTAGAGAATTTTTAGAAGAATTATTAGTCGAAAATTCTTAAAAAACACAAATATTTTAATTTGAAGGTATTTTCTTACAATATGAATATGATAATTATTAATGTCATTGAACGAATAAATTACTTTATTCTTAATTATCATCAAACAAGCTTAAACATCCTTTAAAAAAGTATCGTTTAAAAACTTATTTAATCGGTTAAGTGAAAAGCGGGTTTTTCTTGAAATTTTTATTCAAAAAAAAGTGTATTTCAACGAGTATTCTTCCTGTTACAACTAAAACTTTTGGTAGTACTTTTCGCACTTTATAAGTTTGTACTGTTGTAAAAAATTAATAACCTCACATGAAAAAATTTAATTACATAGCTTTAACTATATGCTTTATAGTGTCATTTTCATCTTGCGGAGCTGGGGCCTCTATAAAAGATAATCAAGAAAATGAAGTTATAAGCTATACGTTAAAAAATAAAAAAGAATTAATGCAACAAAAAATATTGCATAATAAAGGGAATACTATTATCGCAAGACCCTAACCATTTTAAATTTTGAATTAATTTAAAAACGCCTTTAAAACTAAGTTTTAAAGGCGTTTTTTTAATTATTAAATAGTTGTTTTAAGAAACTGCTTTCAATTTCTTAATGGTAGATTTATTAAGTTTTGCTTCTACATAGTCTTTGGTAACTTCCAACGATTTTTCTTCACCGTCTGGCATTTCAAACATTGCATCGGTTAATACTGCTTCACAGAGAGAACGCAATCCACGAGCACCAAGTTTATATTCTACTGCTTTTTCAACAATATAATCCAAAGCCTCTTCATTTATTGTAAACTTAATATCATCCATTTCAAACAACTTATTATACTGTTTGATAATGGCATTTTTTGGTTCGGTTAAAATGGCTCTTAGAGTTGCTTCATCTAAAGGATTCATATAAGTAAGAACTGGAAGCCTTCCTATAATTTCAGGAATTAAACCAAAATCTTTTAAATCCTTTGGAATTATATATTTTAATAAATTTTCACGATCTATTACATCTTCTTTCATTGAAGCACTAAAACCAACTGCTTGAAGATTTAAACGTTTGGATATTTTTCGTTCAATACCGCTAAAAGCACCGCCTGCTATAAATAAGATGTTTTCTGTATTAACTTCTATAAATTTTTGATCTGGATGTTTACGACCTCCTTTTGGGGGTACGTTTACAACAGTTCCTTCTAATAATTTAAGTAAAGCTTGTTGTACTCCTTCTCCACTTACATCACGAGTAATTGAAGGGTTATCTCCTTTACGTGCAATTTTGTCTATTTCGTCAATAAACACAATTCCGTGTTGAGCTTTTTCTACATTATAATCGGCAGCCTGTAGCAATCTTGTTAAAATACTTTCAACATCTTCACCCACATAACCGGCTTCAGTTAAAACAGTAGCATCTACAATTGCTAAGGGTACATTTAACATTCTTGCGATAGTTTTTGCCATTAAGGTTTTTCCAGTTCCAGTTTCTCCTACGATGATGATATTTGATTTTTCTATTTCAACATCGTCATCGGTATCTTTTTGTAGTAATCTTTTGTAGTGATTATATACAGCAACCGATATTATTTTTTTTGAATAATCTTGTCCAATTATATATTCGTCAAGAAATTTTTTAATTACTCTGGGTTTTTTTAGCATCAACTCTTCGGTTAGGTTGCTATTGTTGGAATGCATTGCTTCTTCTGCAACTATACCATGAGCTTGCTCTATACAACGATCACAAATATGAGCGTCTAATCCTGCTATTAACAGATTGGTTTCTGGTTTTTTACGACCACAAAATGAACATTCTAATTCTTCTTTTGCCATAATAATACCTCCCTACAAAGTTGGGAATCTTTTTTATTTACAAATACTAATTCAGTATTACTTTCTTTCTAAAATTTCATCTATCATTCCATATTCTAATGCTTTATCGGCTTTCATCCAATAATCACGATCTGAGTCTTCATACACTTTATCATAGGTTTGTCCTGAGTGTTTTGCAATGATTTCATATAATTCTTTCTTTAATTGAAGAATTTCTCTAGTGGTAATTTCAATATCACTTGCTTGTCCTTGTGCTCCTCCTAAAGGTTGGTGAATCATCACTCTAGAATGCGTAAGTGCACTACGTTTTCCTGGGGCACCAGCACACAAAAGTACAGCTCCCATAGAAGCTGCCATACCAGTACATATAGTTGCCACATCTGGTTTTATAAATTGCATAGTATCATAAATTCCCAGTCCAGCATAAACTCCTCCTCCCGGAGAGTTGATGTAAATTTGAATGTCTTTTGAAGCATCTGTACTTTCTAAAAACAGTAATTGTGCTTGAACAATGTTTGCAATTTGATCGTTAATTCCAGTTCCTAAAAAGATGATTCTGTCCATCATTAAACGCGAAAATACATCCATGGCTACCACATTCATCTGGCGTTCTTCAATAATATTGGGTGTAAAACCCATTGGATTCATACTACTTATGATATTGTCATAATACATACTATTGATTCCTTGGTCTTTAATTGCGAATTTTTTAAACTCTTTTTCGTAGTTCATAAATACTATTTTATTTTTATTAAAAAGGCGTTGAATACAGTATACAACGCCCTAAAGATACTATTTTATTGTTAAATTAGTTACTATATGCTTCTTTTATGAACTTGTCGTAACTAACTTCTTTTACTTTCAGTTTTGCATTTTCTTTGAAAAAAGCCAATAATTTCTGACTATTTAATTGTTCAGAAAGTCGTTTAACTTCTTCTTGATTAGACATTATACGAGCAGCGATAGAGTCTAGTTCTTCTTCAGAAGGATTTAACTGTCCGTATTGTGCCATTTGAGCTTTAATCATGTTTTTTGAATAGTCTTTCAACTCATCAAAACTTACTTGAATGTTGTGTTCTTGTCTTATTTTACCTTCGATTAATTGAAAACGCAATCCTTTTTCGCTTCGTTCGTATTCTGCTTTTGCTTCTTGCTCGGTCATAGGGTTTTCTCCAGAAACTTGAATCCATTTGGTTAAAAACTCACTTGGCAAATCAAATTTTGTATTAACGATTAATGCTTCAACGACTTCATCCATAAGCTTTTGATCGCTTTGTTGTACAAATTGTTTTTCAGCATCTTCTTTTATTTTTGCTTTTAATTCCTCTTCCGTTTTAACCACATCTTTTCCGAAAATTTTATCGTAAAAATCTTGGTTAAGTTCTGCCATCTCTCTTTTGTTAACTTCTTTAATCTCGAAGTTTACTTCAATATCCAATCCGTGAGCATCGTCATGAGAAACATCTAAATAGGTTTGGTTTTGATGGTCGTCTGCAAATAATCCTTTGGTTTTTAAAGTAATGGTGTCTCCCACTTTAGCACCCATTATTTTTTTTAATTGTGTTTTTCCTTTAATTACATCTAAAGAAAATGAAGTGTTTTTATTAATTCCTTTTTCTTCGTTGGTAAAGGTTCCGGTTATTTCGTCACCTTTTTCAATTTCAGTTTTAGCTATTAATTTTCCGTATTGTTTACGAATAGATGTTACTTGATCGTTAATCATTTTTTCGTCTGCAACAATATGATAATGAGTGATTGCTTTTTTTCCTTTTACATCTACTTCAAATTCTGGAGAAAGACCTAATTCAAATTCGAAAGAGAAATCTGGAGTATTCCAATCTATCTCTACATCGTTTTTTGGAAGTGGATTTCCAAGAACATCTAACTTTTCTTCGGTTAGATAATTATGAATTGCTTCTTGAAGAATTTTATTAACCTCTTCGATTAAAACAGCTTTTCCGTATTGTTTTTTAACCATTCCCATGGGAACGTGACCTTTTCTAAAACCAGGAATATTAGCAGTTTTACGGTAATCTTTTAAGATTTTTTGAACTTTTTCTGAATAATCTTCTTCTTTAATCGCTACAGTTAATACAGCGTTTAAACTATCTATGTCTTTTTTTGTAATCTCCATTTTGTAAAATAATTTTGCCCCTTATTTTTGGGAGTGCAAAAGTACAAAATGAAAGTCCTCAATACAAGTAAATTAAGAATAGATTAAGAGGGTCTTTCCTCTTTACCAAGTACCGAATGTAAAATAGGCTGAAGAAAAGATAAAAGCACACTAAAAAGCAATGCCCACCAAAAGGAATCAACCGTAAAACCATCTAGAAAATTACCTGCCATCATTATCATAAATGCATTAATTACAAACAGGAACAATCCCATAGTGATTAAAGTTGCAGGAAGTGTTAGAAAGATTAAGAGCGGTCTTACAAAACTATTTAATATTCCAATAACCAAAGCTGCCCAAATAGCATCTATGTAACTATCAACCGTAATTCCTGGAAGTATTTTTTCTAATACAAATACTGCTACTGCAGTTAATAATAATTTAAGTAACCATTTCATAATTTAAAGATTTTTTTGTTTGTTATAAAGATAAATGAAATATTTTATACTCTATAAATATACATTGCTATTTTTTAAATTTAAATAATTGAAATTTTTCTCTTTCGTTTTTAAATTTAAACAATGATATTTTTTTTGTTTGGTTTGATGAGCCCCAATTTGAATAAACCGTTACTTTAAAATAGGTTGGATCTGTTTTTTTATTACCAAAATAAGTTAAATTCATTAACCATTCTCCTTCTTCTATACTATTAATTAAAAACTCTTTACTGGAATAACCTATTTCTTTTTCACTAGTAATTAGTTCTTGATTGGAAGCTAAACTATGCTGAAATACATAAGCTTGTTTGTCTGGGTTTACAAACTCTATTTCAAATTCAGCTTCAGATGTATTCCACTCAAAAACGATACGAACATCGTTTCTAAAACCTTCTATGCTAATATTTTTTGGAACAAATGATTGCTTAATTCCCGCTTGTTCTTTTCTGTTATAATATAGCCATTCCATTTCATTATATAGTAAATTTCCAATTGCTATATTACTAATATCTTTACCTTGAAGCATATAACTCATATACATTCGCCAAGCCATTTTAAAATTGTTTTTTTCTAAATAAGCATTTGCTAAATCGCGATAAGATTGTGCATAATTGGGTCTAAGTTTAAAAATAGACTTATAAACATTTATTGAAGCTGAATTAGCATTCATCTCTTGCATTTGATAAGCAATAGATTTTAGTTTTTCGGGATTATCTTTATAGGTCTCCTCTAAGTTTTTTAATAATTGAAGCGAAATGACAGAATCTTCGTAATAATCAAAAAACAACTTTGCAACACTCAAATCCATGCTATAATCTATGCTGTTTTTTTTGATAGATTCGTTATAATAAGAATATGCTCTATATTTATCATTAAACTGTTTAAGCTTTTCTGTTACTGAGTTTTTAAACATTTTTAATTCAGAAATGGGAACTGCATCGTTATTATAATAATTTTTATTGGTGTATTTTTTTGCTATATCTTCTCTTTTAATTATTCGAGTATTATGATATTGATCTTTCGTTTGAACCACAATTACACCACCAGCACCAAGACTCCCGTAACGGTTTGTTGAGGCAACAGATTTTAATATATGAATAGATTTAATATTATTAAGATCTAAAGGAGGTTCGTCATTATAAATAATTCCATCTATATCCCAAATTACTGGTGCATCATTATTAATTGAATTTCTTGTTCTTATAGCTAATTTTCCTGTACTAGGATCAAGCCTTACTCCAGCAACTTTTCCTACAATAGCCTCAGTTAATGACGGATAAATTAAACTAACCTTTTCTCCATCTATAAAAGCTACAGAATAACCTGCTGTTTCAGGATTCATTCCTCCTTTTGAAGTTACAAATTCTTCTTTTGATTTTTTGAAATAACTTTGGTCTTTTGTTGCTTTTATTACGGTTTCTTTCAAATCGTTTGTTTTAACTTTCATTTCAATATTTAAAACACTTGTAATATCTTCAACAAGAATTGAAATGGTTTCAAAACCAATATAACTGTAAATTAAATGGTCTCCTGGTTTTGCTTCTATTTGATATTGCCCTTTAGAATCGGTTTCTGTACCACGTTCGTTATCGTTAACAACGATATTTACTTTTGACAATGGTGTATCCAGATAAGTAATTTTACCCGAAATAGTTTGTAAGTTTTTTGTGTTTGTCTGCGAAAAAAAAGGAGTAGAGATAAAAACTAAAAGTAATATTAAACAACTTTTTCTATTCATAAATTTATTATTTTTTTAAGTTGATATAAAATTAATTACTTCATTAAAAAAATCTACAGGGTTTTCAGCATGTAACCAATGCCCTGCATTTGAAATGGTTTTGATTTTTGCTTTTGGAAAATGTTTTAAAATCAACACTTCATCCATTGGCATGATATACTGAGAATTAGCTCCTTTTAAAAACAAAGTGTCGCCATTAAAAATAGTGTTTTCTGAAAGCGACTTCCCAACTTCTTCCATATTTTCAATTAAAATAGGAAGGTTAATTCGCAATGCTAATTGCCCTTTTTGGACCCAATATAAATTCTTTAATAAAAACTGACGAATTCCTAAATTATGAATATAATCTGTTAAAACTTCGTCTGCTTTTTTACGAGAATCAATCGCTTTAAAATCTAATGATGACAAAGCCTTTAAAATATCTTGATGATGTAATGGATAAGATTTTGGTGCAATATCTGCCACAATGAGTTTTGATACCATTTCAGGAAAATCTACCGCAAATTGCATGGCAGTTTTTCCACCCATAGAATGACCAAGAAGAATTATGTCTGACAATTGAAAATGCTCACAATAATTTTTTAAATCTTCTACTAGCACTTTATAATTAAAAGTTTTGCTATGAAAACTTCGTCCGTGATTTCGTTGATCTACCAGATGTACTTGATAGCCTTGCTCACAAAATTTTTTCCCTAAGGTTTTCCAATTATCTCCCATCCCCATAAAACCATGTAGGATGATAAATGGCTTTCCTTCGCCAATAACATTAGAGTATAATAACATTATTTCAACTTTTTTAAATATTGTCCAATCACATGTTCCATTCCCAAATATAAGGACTCACAAATTAAAGCATGACCGATGGAAACTTCTAGTAAATTGGGGATATTTTGATTAAAAAACTCAATATTATCCAAGGATAAATCGTGACCTGCGTTTATTCCGAGTCCTAAATCGTTGGCACGGATAGCACAATTGGTATATGGTTCGATTGCCTTTTTATTTCCCAAAACATATTGTGCCGCAAATTCTTCGGTATAGAGTTCAATTCTATCGGTTCCAGTTTCGGCAGCACCTTCAATCATGGCAATAGTGGGATCTACAAATATAGAAGTTCGGATGTCGTTGCGTTTACATTCCGAAATGATTTCAGATAAAAAACTTTTATTCTTAATCGTGTCCCAACCTGCATTGGAAGTAATAGCATCTACCGAATCTGGCACCAAAGTAACCTGAGTGGGTTTAATTTCAAAAACCATCTTTAAAAAGGATTCAATCGGGTTTCCCTCAATATTAAATTCCGTAGATATTATTGGTTTTATATCGTAAGCATCTTGATAGCGAATATGTCGTTCATCAGGTCTGGGGTGAATGGTAACTCCTTCGGCTCCAAATTTCTGAACATCGATTGCCGCTTGTAAAACATTGGGGGTATTTCCGCCTCTTGCGTTTCTTAAAGTAGCAATTTTGTTAATATTTACACTTAACTTTGTCATGGCTTTTGTTTTGATTTTCAAAAATACAATTTGAACTATGTATTTACTGCTATTTTTTAAGTATTTTGCAAAAAATTAAGCTTGTGGACACGCTTCAATACATAATAAACGACATACAACCCTTTAATGTTTCAGCAAACATTTTGGAGGTTCAAAGTACTTTTAATCAGCTAACCTATTCGCATATACCTGTTGAAAAGGATGGGGTTTACCTTGGATGTATTTCAGAAAACGACGTACATTGTTTTGAAAGTACTCAGCAAATTAACGATTATCTTTATTCATTAGAACCTTTTTTTGTAAGAGAAAACACCAATTGGTTAGATGTTTTAGAAGCCTTTGCTTTGCACAACAGTAACATTATGCCTGTACTTTCTGTCAATAATAATTATTTGGGTTATTTTGAATTAGGAGATATTATCTCCCTCTTTAACAACACTCCTTTTTTAAATGAAGCCGGTGGTATTATTGTGGTTGAAAAAGACCAACGTGATTATTCGTTTAGTGAAATTTGCCAGATTATTGAATCGAACGATGCCAAAATTCTTGGTGTTTTTATTTCAAAAATGGAAGGAAATTTAATGCAAGCCACTATAAAAATTGGATATACTGGCATGAATGCTATTGTTCAAACTTTTAGAAGATATGGTTACCATATTATATCCGAGCACGAAGAAGACAAATTTATTGAAGATTTAAAAAATCGTTCCAATTATTTAGACAAATACCTTAATATATAGAATATGAAAATAGGTGTTTACGGTCAGTTTTATCATGAAGATTCCGAAACTTACATTCAGTATATTTTGGATGTTCTTCAGAAAAGAAATGTTGAGGTTGTTGTTGAAGATAAATTTCTAGAAAGCATCAACAGAAACAAAGAAATTTCTAAAAACTACTCCAATATCTCATCTTTCAAAAAAATAGACGCAAGCTATGATTTCTTTTTAAGCATTGGTGGTGACGGTACCTTACTAAAATCGGTTACTTATGTTCGCGATTTAGGAATTCCAATTATAGGAATTAACACCGGACGGCTTGGCTTTTTAGCAACTATACAAAAGGAAGAAATTACGCAAAGCTTATCACAAATATTAAATGGTGATTATTTTATTTCTGAAAGAAGTCTGCTATCAATTTCAACCAACCCAGAAAACAAAGACATTTTACCTCTCAATTTTGCTTTAAACGAAGTAGCCATTAATCGAAAAAACACAACTTCGATGATAAAAATTGAAACCGAAGTTAACAACAAACACCTAACATCTTATTGGTCCGATGGTTTAATAGTTTCTACACCAACAGGATCTACAGGCTATTCATTAAGTTGTGGTGGCCCTGTAATTGACCCAAGCACTAACAGCTGGGTAATTACGCCTATTGCCCCGCATAATTTAAATGCTAGACCTATTATAATTCCAGACAATAGCACCATTACCTTAAAAGTTTCAGGTAGAGGAAAATCGCATTTGGTTTCGTTAGATTCTCGTATTGCTACTTTAAAAAACAATACAACCATTACCATTACAAAAGCTTCTTTTTGTGTAAAATTAGTTCAGTTAACAGAAGATAGTTTTATAAAAACACTTCGAAAAAAACTAATGTGGGGAGAAGACAAGCGAAACTAAACAATAAAACGACTTTATTTTTGTTAATCATCTGAGACTATTTTGTATATCGTCTTTTTAAGTCATTTTATTATTATATTTGCAAACTTTTTTAGCTATATGAAGTTATACTCTTTTTTAATTTTTACGATGTTATCATCCTTATTAATGCAATCACAAACCTATGAAGTAGGAGGCTTTGTTGGGGGTGCTAATTTTATTGGAGACGTTGGAAAAACAACATATATTGCACCTAAAACCCCTGTATTTGGTGCGCTTTTTAAGTGGAATAGATCCGCTAGACACGCCTTTAGAGGCTCTATAAATTTTGCTCAAATTGAAGGAGATGATAAAGACTCTCACGAAGGAAGAAGAAAAGAAAGAGGATATAAATTTACCAATACCATAACCGAAATATCTGCTGGAATTGAATATACTTTTGTTGACTTTAATGTTTATAGTGGCAGAAATGAATCTACTCCCTACCTATATACAGGAATCACATACTTTTGGTACAACGCACTTTACAAAGTAGGATCTACCATAAAAGATTATGATGGAGCTTCGTCTTTTGCTATCCCAATGGTTTTAGGATACAAAGTAAAACTCGGAACCAAACTTGTTTTTGCTGGTGAAATAGGTGCACGATATACTTTTTCAGATGGTATAGATGGTAGTAACCCTGTAAAAGGACAACCCAAAAACAATCCTAATTATCAGTTCGGAAACCTAAACAACAACGATTGGTATGTTTTTACTGGGGTTTCATTCACCTTCACTTTTGGGAGAAAACCATGTTACTGTAATTTTTAATATTAATGAGTCTTAAGGAACAAATAAACACCTCAAAATTACCAGACCACATTGCCATTATAATGGACGGAAACGGTCGTTGGGCAAAAAAGAGGGGTTTTTTTAGAAATATAGGACATGAAAGTGGTGCAAAATCGGTAAAAAAAATTGTAGAAGCCTGTGCCGAACTTAATGTTAAATTTTTAACGCTTTATGCTTTTTCTACAGAAAATTGGAATCGACCTAAACTAGAAATAGATTTGTTGATGAAATTATTAATTTCATCTCTTAAAAAAGAGTTAAAAACACTTCAAAAAAACAACATCAAACTTCATGCAATCGGAAACATAAACTCTCTACCAGATACTGTTTCTAAAGAGCTTAGCGATGTTATTGAAAAAACAAAAGACAATACGAGATTAACTTTAACCCTTGCTCTAAGTTACGGCTCAAGAGAAGAAATCATAAAAACTATTAAAGAGATTAGTCTTAAAGTTAAAAATAACCTAATTTCGCCCGAAAATATTGACATATCGATAATTAATAATCATCTTTACACGCGGAATTTACCAGAGGTAGATTTATTAATACGTACCAGCGGAGAACAACGTATTAGTAATTTTTTACTTTGGCAAATTGCCTATGCCGAATTGTACTTTACAGATGTACTTTGGCCAGATTTTGGAAAAGAAAATCTATATGAAGCAATATTAAATTATCAAAAAAGAGAACGCAGATTTGGAAAGACCAGTGAACAACTTAACGAATAGTCCACTATTACATATTAACAGAAAATTTTATTGCATTTTAATTTTTGCAATACTTTCTATTTCCTCCCTTTCTGCACAGAAATTGCAGGGAGACAGAAAATACACCATAAACTCTATTACGGTTACAGGAGCTCAAAGCTTTAACGAAAAAACAGTAATAGCATTTACCGGTTTAAAGGTTGGAGATCGTATTTATATACCCGGAGAAAAACTTAGTGAAATTACAAAAAAACTATGGGATCAAGGTCTTTTTAGCGACATTGCTTTTTATGTAACAAATATTGAAGGAGATAAAGCAGACTTAGAACTTTATATTGTCGAATTGCCCAAAATAAAAGACATAACCATTGTAGGAATAAAAAAAGGAAAACAAAAAGAAATTATTAAAGATAACAATTTAAAACCTGGGGTAAAAATTACAAAAAACCTTATTACTACTACCAAAAACTATATACAAAACAAATATAGAGAAGAAGGCTTTTTAAACACTCAAGTAGATATTACCACTACTCCTTACGCAGATTCTTTAGGTGTTGAGTTTTCTAAACACCTAACTATAAACATCGACAAAAAGAAACGTGTAAAAATATCTTCTATTGAAATTGAAGGCAACGAGCAAATACCCGATAAAAAACTTAAAGGTGCCATGAAAGAAACCAAGCAAAAGAACTTTTTCAGATTTTGGAAAAGATCTAAATACGCTAAAAGCACCTTCGAAGATGATAAGGAATTAATGTTAGCTAAATTCAGATCCAACGGTTTTAGAGATGCAAGAATTAAAAGCGATACTATTATTATTAAAGATGAAAAAAATATTGTCTTAAAAATTAATGTTGAAGAAGGAAAACGCTATTACTTTGGTGATATTAATTTTATTGGTAACAGTGTTTATACAAACGCACAATTAAGAAGAGTTTTAGGAATTGGAAAAGGAAGTGTTTACAACGGAGTTTTATTACAAGAACGAATTGAAGATGTAACAGACCCCGAAGCCAACGATTTAACCAACTTATACCAAAATAACGGATACCTTTTTTCAAGAATAAATCCAGTTGAAGTAGCTGTAAAAAATGACACCATCGATTTTGAAATTAGAATTCATGAAGGCAAAATTGCCTATTTCGACCACATTACAGTTGTAGGAAACGACAAAACCAACGATCATGTAATTTATAGAGAAATTAGAACTCGTCCTGGACAAAAATACAGCAAACGTAACGTAGTAAGAACTATAAGAGAATTAGGCCAGTTAGGATATTTTGACCCCGAACAATTAACACCCAACTTTAAAAATGTAGATCCTAATAACGGAACCTTAGACATGGAATATTCGGTAGTAGAAAAAGGATCCAGCCAAATTGAACTTCAAGGAGGTTATGGTGGAGGTGGTTTTGTTGGTACCTTAGGATTGTCATTTAACAACTTTTCCATCCGAAATATTTTTAACAAAGATGCTTACCACCCTTTACCAATGGGCGACGGACAAAAACTATCCATTAGAGCACAAGGAAGTACATATTACCAAACCTATAGTTTATCATTAGTAGAACCTTGGTTAGGCGGAAAAAAACCTATTCAATTTAGTGGTTCTTTTTCTCATACTATTCAATACCGTTACGATTTTAGAACAAGAGATGTAGATAAAGGACAACGTTTTTTAATTACCGGAGGGTCTTTAGGACTAGCCAAAAGATTAAAATGGCCAGACGATTATTTTACACTTTCTCATGCAGTAAGTTTTCAACATTACAACCTTAAAAATTATAATACAGGTCTGTTTACTTTTGGAGACGGACAATCAAACAACTTAGCTTATACAGTAGGAATTACTAGAAACAATACGGCTACTAATCCAATATTTCCAATGTCCGGATCAGAATTTAATGTTACTGCAAAAGTAACCTTACCTTATTCTGCTTTTAGTAGTACAGATTTTGCTGCCTTAGCACAAGAAAGAGAAAATTTACAAGATGTAGCACCCACCGACCCAGATTTTGTAGATGCAACAGAGAGAATTGCCGAAATAGACCAAGAAAGATTTAAATGGTTAGAATATTACAAACTAAAATTTAAAGGAACTTGGTATACCAGAGTAATAGGTAAATTAGTTTTGCGACCAAGTGCCGAATTTGGTTTCTTAGGAGCCTATAATCAAGATAGGGGCGTACCCCCTTTCGAGCGTTTCTTTTTAGGAGGAGATGGTTTAGGTTCTTTCAGTCTTGATGGCCGTGAAGTTATAGCTTTAAGAGGATATCCCAATCAATCACTATCAACTATAGACGGAAACGCAATATATAATAAATTCTCCTTAGAACTTAGGTATCCAATAACACTAAAACAATTGGCTTCTATATACGCACTAACCTTTATAGAAGGTGGAGCCGCTTACGATAATTTTAGAAATTACAATCCTTTTCAATTAAAAAGGTCTGCTGGCGTAGGATTGCGTATATTTATGCCGGCATTTGGATTATTGGGAATCGATTTCGCTTACGGATTTGATCCAGTACTAGGTGGTTTTCAACCTAATGGGT
>JALWUJ010000107.1 GCA_027080135.1 Flavobacteriaceae bacterium
GGTATTAAGAAAAGCATTTGAAGATATGTTACCAGAATCTGTAGCTTGGCGACAAAAAGAACAATTTAGTGATGGTGTAGGTTATAGCTGGATTGATACCTTAAAAGAAATGGTAGAAAAAGAAGTGAGTGACGAACAATTGGCAAATGCACATTATAAATTTCCTATTCAACCACCTACGACCAAAGAAGAATTTTATTACCGAAGTATTTTCGCTGAACATTTTCCTAGTGATACCGCAGCTCAATCGGTACCACAAGAACCTTCTGTAGCTTGTAGTTCAAGAATTGCTCTGGAATGGGATGAAAGTTTTAAAAACATGAATGACCCAAGTGGTCGCGCTGTTGCTAATGTTCATGATGAAGCTTATGAATAGTAGGTAATAAGCAGTAGGCAGTAGGCAAAAATAAAATTTTAATTAAACCTTGTCTTCACGAACGCATTGAAGTAATCTCATGATAAAAGTAAATTTCATGAGATTGTTTCGTCACACCTCCTAGCAAAAACAAAAAGAATTAAGGCAGCCACTCTTTTTTAAAGTTTGGCTTTCTTTTTTCTAAAAACGCATCACGACCTTCTTTCGCTTCATCGGTCATATAAGCAAGTCGGGTTGCTTCGCCTGCAAATACTTGTTGTCCTACCATTCCGTCGTCGGTAAGATTCATCGCAAATTTTAGCATTTTTATAGAAGTGGGAGATTTTGCTAATATTTCTTGTGCCCATTCAAAAGCAGTGTCTTCCAACTCATCATGAGGGATTACGGCATTGACCATACCCATTTCGTAAGCTTCTTGTGCAGAGTAATTTCTTCCGAGGAAAAATATTTCTCGAGCTTTTTTCTGACCTACCATTTTGGCAAGATAAGCACTTCCGTAGCCACCATCAAAACTGGTAACATCGGCATCCGTTTGTTTAAAAATCGCATGTTCTTTACTTGCCAATGTCATATCACAAACTACGTGAAGACTGTGTCCGCCACCTACTGCCCAACCTGGCACCACACAAATAACCGCTTTTGGCATAAAGCGAATCATACGTTGAAGGTCTAAAATATTTAGACGATGATAACCGTCTTCACCAACATAGCCCTGATGTCCACGAGCTTTTTGGTCGCCACCACTACAAAAACTATAAACCCCATCTTTAGAGGAAGGTCCTTCGGCAGAAAGTAGTACCACGCCTATGGAAGTATCTTCCTGAGCATCGTGAAAAGCATCTAATAATTCGCTGGTGGTTTTGGGCCTAAATGCATTTCGAACATTGGGACGATTAAAAGCAACACGTGCCACTCCGTTACATTTTTTATAAGTAATATCTGTATATATTTTTGCGGTTTTCCAATTGGGAGATTTCATTATTTTGTATTTTAGCGTAAATATAATAATTCCTGCGTAGGCAGTAATCTCATTAATAAAAAAATCATATGAAAAAACTAATCTTCTACTTTACATTTTTATTTATTTCAGTATCATTAACTGCACAAGAGCAGTATAAATTCACCGATGATATCGACCTAGATGCCACACCAGTAATTAGTCAAGGAAACACAGGAACTTGTTGGAGTTTTTCTACTTCTTCGTTTTTAGAGTCTGAAATTATACGTTTAACTGGAAAAAGAATTGATATTTCCGAAATGTATAATGTAAGAAATACTTATCCTAAAAAGGCTTATAATTACGTGATGCGACAAGGCAAAGCACAATTTGGCGAAGGCGGTTTGGCTCACGATGTTTTTAATAGTATTCGAGAATTTGGATTGGTACCCATTGATGCTTACAGCGGGCTAATGAATGGTAGTACACATCACAATCACGCCGAAATGGTTGCAGTGTTAACTTCTATGCTAGACACTTATATTAAAAATCCTGGAAGAAAATTAGACTCAAAATGGCAAGAGGCATTTGATTCGGTTTTAGATGTTTATTTAGGAAAAAACATTACTGAATTTACTTTTGAAGGCAAGAAATATACACCGCTTCAATTTGCTGAAATGTTAAAAATAAACCCAGATAATTATGTGAGTATTACTTCATTTACACAAGCTCCTTTTTACAGCAGTTTTATTTTAAACATTCCCGATAACTTTAGTAATGGAAGTTTTTATAATGTACCCATCAATGAATTGGTTGAAATTATAGACCACGCTTTAGAAAATGGTTTTACTGTTGAAATAGATTGCGATGTTTCTGAAAAAACTTTTTCATCAAAAGATGGTATAGCAGTTGTTCCATCAAATTCTTTAAATAATTTGAAAGCTTTACACAGCATATATCCTGAAATGAAAGTAACACAAGAATTTCGACAACAAGAATTTGAAAATTTTGATACTACAGACGACCATTTAATGCATATTACTGGAACAGTAAAAGACCAAAAAGGAAATAAATATTACAAAGTAAAAAACAGTTGGGGAACAGATCCTAATCGAACAAATTTTGATGGTTATGTTTATTTTAGTGAAGCTTATGTACGTTTAAAAACCATTAGCATTACACTTCATAAAGATGGATTATCTAATGGTGAAGCAAAAAAACTAAAGCTGTAAATAAACGTTTATTACTCAAAAAGACGAGGTTGTTTAATATCAACTTAATTGTCTCCTTGAGCACAGTCGAAAGGTTCTTGTATTCTATAAATTATAGTTTTCGACTGCGCTCAAACTGACATAGGATTTACTTTTTAGTTTCTTATTTCACTCGCATAAAACGAAACATCTTTAAAATCCAATTAGGTAAAGGATGTGTTCCTCGTTTTCTTAGGTCGATATACCAACCAATTCTTTTAACTAAAGGTATTTTATGGGTTTCAACAAACTCGATTAAAGTTCCTTCGGGAGCTTGAATGTATGAAAAATTTCCTGCTGCTTCTCCCATATCAAAAGTGTCCATTGCTTTGGCACTATCTACGGTAAATGGGAAACCAATTTGCCTTACTTTTTCACGTAAGCTATCCATTTCATTAATATCGAAACACAAATGAATAAATCCTGGGTCTCCCCAAATTCTATCTTTATAAATTTCCTTTGGTTCTCTATTTAATACTTGTACTAACTCTATTTCAGATTTACCAAAAAGAGTGCTAAAGGCACCGTCTTTAACATCGGAATGACGAAGTAGTACTCTTCTAAATTCTTTGCTTCCTCCAGGAATTCCTTTAAAATCATCAAAAGTCCCAGTTTCATCATAAACCACTACATCGTAACCTAAAATATCTCGATAAACTTTTAAAGATTCTTCAATATTCTTTACTCCTATTAAAGTTCCAAAAACTCCTCCGTTAACTCCTTTTTGTTTTTTAAATACTTCAGAAAATTCTCTTACTTCCCATATATTTTCGTAGATGTCTTTTAAATAAAAATGCTTTACTCCACTAGGCGTTAATGAAACATTTCCCAACAAATTTAATCCCGATTCTTTATATGTTTTAAAGGCTGCATCAACGTTGGTGGATTTTAAAACACCAATATTAATACCTAAATCGCCTAATTGCAACTCAAACCCAATAGTTTCGGGTTTTTTACCTGTGTGCTTCCAAATTTCAAAACCACCGCCTCCTTCTAAATTTAAGGCTAAAATGGCGTGTCTTGCTCTGGATTTTCCTTCGGTGTGAGGTAACATTAGCTCGGCAACTTCTTCAGAATCGAACATTAATATGTCCATCGAAAAATGCTTACGATACCATTTAAAGGCTTCATCGATATCTTCTACTCCAACGCCTAATTGCTGAATTCCGTTAATTTTCATATTTGTTTTCTGTTTTCAAATATAATTATAAAGGTTGAACTCTTGATGACAAATAATAGTACAATCTAGGAAAAAACCTACGAATATGTACCATAATTAATTCGCTTCCTCCAACTAAAATTTCTTTCCGTTCTTTCTGAAGTTTTTTAACAATAATTTTTGCAGCTTTTTCAACTTCCATTCCTGCATCTTGTCCCTCATCCATTTTGTTATGTGCTTTCCCGTCTTTATCAATGGCATTTACCGAAATATTGGTCTTTATTCTTCCCGGAATAATCATAGAAACCAAAATGTTATTGCTTACATTTTCGGCTCTTAAACTTTCAAAAAAACCGTGAAGTGCTTGTTTGGTAGCTGAATAAGAGGAACGATACGGAAACCCAAACTTACCTACAATACTGGTAGTTACGCCTATTTGACCGCTACCTTGCTTAATCATTTGCGGTAAAACCAATTTGGTAAGCACTATGGTTCCGAAGAAATTAACTTCAAATATTTTACGATCTACAGACAAAGGTGTTTCACTGACAAAAGAACGTTGAGAAATTCCTCCAAAATGATACAATCCATCAATTTTAGTTTCTTTTTCTAGTACGCTTTTTGTAGCTTCTACTATCGAATTTTCAGTTCCTAAATCAAAAGGAGCAATATGGGTTGTACTTCCGTTATTCTGGCAAATATTAGCGACTTTTTGTAAAGCTTCTTCTTTTCTTCCAGAAAGAATTAAATGACATTTCTTCTTGGAAAACTCAATGGCAACAGCTTTTCCAATACCAGAGGAAGCTCCTGTAACCCATAATGTTTTTCCAGTGAAATTCATTTTTTTAATTTATCAGAAAGGCACGAAGATAATAGTTAATTTAAAGCTATAAAAGAATTTAAAAAATAGATGTTTTAAAATTACAATCTAAAATGATCTATTATTTAGAATATTTGTAAATTCAACTGCTAATCAATACCATGCTTTATGTTACTTATTGGGCTTTTTTATATTTTTTTTCCACTAATAATGATTGCCATGCTTCTATTTAAAAGGCAACCGAATTTATTAATGTGGATATTGACAGTCTTGGTTTCGGGACTTTCCATTTTGTTTATTTGGGTTATTGCTCGATGGGAAATTATAAGCATTTATGCAAGACCGGTAATTCTTGTTTTATTTATTATTTCGGTTTTAATTAGTTTTAAAAGAATTAGAAAGCCTAAAAAACCCAACAATAAAGCTGTTAAAATAATTACAATTACCCTTAATTGTTTTTTTATTTTTTTTATGGGAACGATGAGTTTTCTAGCTTTGAGAGGATATCGTGTTCCTGAAAATACCGTAGAAATTGCATCCCCATTTAAAGAAGGAAAATTTATCGTATTACACGGAGGATCACGACCTATGGTAAATGCACATTTTCATGTGAATCCTCAAAACTATGCTGTTGATATTGTAGGTTTAAACAATTTTGGAATGCGAGCAAATTCTATTTCTGGAGGTAAAAATCTTACCGATTATAAAATTTTCGACACTCCAGTTTATAGTCCCGTAAATGGAAAAGTTATAGTTGTAAAAGACGGTTTAGAAGATTTAACTCCTCCTCAAGTAGATACAAAAAACATTGCAGGAAATCATGTTTTAATCGAGTTTGTAGGAAAAGAACTTCTTTTAGCTCATTTAAAAAACGGAAGTATAAAAGTAAAGGTTGGCGATATTGTTGATACTAATACTTTAATTGGAAATGTTGGGAATACAGGAAATACCAGCGAACCTCATTTACACTTACATATTGAAAAAGACGGTGAACACAATACTATTTTAAACGGTAAATCGGTTCCGTTTACCATCAACAACAAGTTTTTATTACGAGGAGATATTTTAGAATAAACTAAATTATTTCATTAAATTGAATTTAAAATTTTATATAAAATGTCTTTACACAGAAAACGTAATAAAAGTTTAGGATTACCAGAATTAATAGCCATTGCCTTAGGAGGAATGGTGGGTGGTGGAATTTTTACTATTTTAGGTATTTCAGTTTCCATGATTGGAAAACTTACTCCTATTGCTATTATTATTGGAGGAATGATTGCTTCTTTAGCAGCCTATTCTTACGTGAAATTAGGATTGTATTATCGTGATGAAGGTGCTACCTATTCCTTTTTCAAAAAAACTTACCCAAAATCTCACTTTTCTGCTTCAGCAATTGGTTGGTTTATCATATTTGGTTACATAAGTACTTTAGCTCTTTATGCATATACATTTTCTTCTTATGCCATTAGTAGTACTGATTTCGCCAATAATATTTGGATTAGAAAATTAATTGCTATTGCCGTTATTGGTCTTTTTACCTTCATAAATATATGGAGTGTTAATGGAATGGGTAAAATTGAAGACTTGATGGTTTATACAAAATTAATTGTATTGACTATAATTTCGGTGGTATTAATGCAGCACGGTACAACAGATTTTGGAACCTTTATTAGTAATATGGCTAAAGATGCTGAAAACTCTAGTGCTTTATCCATACTTATTGTGGCCTCTTTAACCTTTGTTGCTTATGAGGGGTTTCAGTTAGTTATTAACGCTGTGAACGAAATGTCACGACCCGAAAAAAATATTCCCAGAGCAATTTATTCGGCTATTACATTAGCCATATTAATTTATGTGGTAATATCCTTAGGTGCTTTATTTGCAATACCAACGGAAGATATTATTAAAGATAAGGAATATGCTTTAGCTGCAGGAGCAGGAAATGTTTTGGGAAAAGTTGGAACCAATTTAGTAATACTTGGAGCAATTTTAGCAACTAGTAGTGCTATAAGTGGTACTGTTTTCGGTTCATCAAGACAAATGTCTGTAGTTGCAAAAGATGGGTATTTCCCAAATTGGTTGGCAAAAAGAAAAAACAGTAGTCCACAGAATGCAATTATTGGTATGGCAGTTATGGCAAGTATCCTTATTCTTATTGGTGGGTTAGAATTAATACTAGAATTTGGAAGTATTACCTTTTTATTAGTTTCATTATTAATGGCAATTGCTAATTACAAAATTAGAATTGAAACAAAATCTTCAAAAACCATTACTATTCTATCTATCATTGGTTTAGGATTTGGCGGTATCCTGATTTTATATTACGAATTTAGCAATAAATGGGAACAAATGGTTGCCATTATTATTCTTTACATAGTTTTAGCTTTGGGTGCATGGATTTTTTCAAAAAAACAAGAAAATAAAGGAATTACACAATAATATGAAAAACATAATTGAATCATTTTACCAAGCATTTAAAAATTTAGATGCTGAAACTATGGCAGATTGTTACCATAAAGATATTGTTTTTGAAGATCCTGCTTTTGGAGTTTTAAAAGGAGAACGAGCCAAAAACATGTGGCAAATGTTATGCGAAAGTCAGAAAGGAAAAAACTTTGTGGTAAATACTTATAACATTACTTGCAATGAGAAAACAGGCTCCGCTCATTGGGAAGCATTTTATAAATTTAGTAAAACCGGAAGAAAAATCCACAATAAAATTGATGCAGAATTCATTATTAAAGATGGAAAAATAATCAAGCACACCGACCATTTTAACCTACATAATTGGGCAAAACAAGCTTTGGGATTTAAAGGTTATTTAATGGGAGGAACTTCATTTTTTAAAAGAAAATTGCAATTGCAAACCAATAGACTACTTGACAAATTTGAAAGTAATTTATAAGTGTTTAAAATTAAGAGTATTTAATAAAATCTTAGTTAAGAATTAAAGTTAACTTATTAATTAAATATCGAATATCGAACCGAAAAATATTTAATTATGAAGTTTATGCGATTGCTCTTTTTCAAATATTAAAAAAACTCCCAACTCATAACTCACCACTCACCACCCAAATTCAACATAGCTCAATTCCATCTTCTTTAATCACAATTTGCTTGTCTTTATAAAGGCTTCCGATGGCTTTTTTAAAGCTTTTTTTGCTTAAACCTAAAGTTTCTTTAATTGTTTCGGGAGATGATTTATCATGTATTGGTAAAAATCCGCCAGAGGCTTTTAATTCATCTAAAATATATTGAGCGTTGGGTTCAATACTTCGGTAACCTTGTTTTTGAAGTACTACATCAATTTTATTATCGTGTCTAATTTTTTTGATGTATGCCTTTAGTCGGTCACCAGTACGAATATCTTCAAAAATATCTTCCAAATAAATTAGACCTTTATGTACACTATTAATAATAACATTGGCACCTTTTTCGGTTAAATGTGTGACCAAAATAGAAACTTCATCATACATATTTACCGTTAGGTTTTCATTTTGTAAAAACTGATTGGTTTTACTAGAACCTGCCAATCTGTTGGTTTGTTCATCTAAGTACAAATACACAATGTACCAGTTATCAACCTTCATTGGACGAGCTTGTTCTTTGAACGAAACAAACAAATGTTTTTCCAATCCCCAATCCATAAAAGCACCGTGTTTGGTGACATCGGCACAACGTAAGTACCCAAAATTATTGAGTTCTACAAAAGGTTCTAAAGTAGTTGCAATAAGGCGTTCTTCATAATCTAAATAAATAAAAACTTTTATTTCATCACCAATTTCAAAAGTTTCAGGCTTGTACTTATGCGGAAGTAAAATTACATCTTCTGCATCCATATCTTTCCCTAAATATAAACCCGGATCGGTTTCTCTTAAAATGGTAAGTGTTGTGTATTTTCCTATTTCAAACATTTTGCAAAGATAAGCTGTTTTAGTTGTAAAAAATTCTACATTTTTTTTATTTTTAGCACTTCAAAAAAAATACATTCTTATTATGCCCCCGATAAAAGAATCTGATTTAACTGTTATTATAAAAACGAAAGAAGTTTTAGTTAAAATCTACAAAACAATTGTTATTGTTGAAATATCAGAAGGAATTAAAATAAGTTATGAAAATGGAATTAAGGTGTTTGAAAGATTAAAGAGTATTCTTGGAGATCAACCTTGGGTTTATATTTCAAACCGAGTTAATTCATATTCATTAGACCCTAACGATTACCGATATTTTAATGAAATTGAAACTTTAAGAGGCATTGGAGTTATTCAATATGAAGAAAGCATTAAAACCGCTTCAGAACTTGAAAAAATGTTTATACAAAAACCATTTAAAACTTTTAACGATTTGAATTCTGCTATTGAATGGGGACTTACAAAAATTGAAACCTAACTACTTTATAAACTTAAAATAATCCAATAAAACCTGGTCATTTATTTCCGAAGGAGTAAATATTTCTAATATACTAGGTTTTTCTGAAGCTTTAAAAAAGGTAGTTAATTTGTCTTTTACTTCCATTTCTTCAACAACTGAGTTATACTCAAAACCATACATAGTTGCTAGATGAGCAGCAGTTAATTGATGTTTGGTTTCAAAATAAGTGCTGAAATTTTCTGAATTTTTATCTCCAGGAAGAATTCTAAAAATTCCTCCGCCGCCGTTATTAATAATAATTATTTTAAAATTGGAAGGAATGTAATTATTCCAAAGCGCATTACTATCGTATAAAAAACTTAAATCTCCTGTGATAAAAACAGTTGGCTTTTTGGAAGCTACTGCTGCACCAACTGCCGTACTTGTACAACCATCAATCCCACTGGTACCACGATTGCAGAACATTTCGATAGATTTATCTATTTTAAACAGTTGTGCATAACGTACCGTCGCACTATTACTTAACTGAAGTTGAATGTTACTTGGAAGCTCAGAAAAAATTTCAGAAAATACTTTAAAATCTGAATAGGAAATTTGTTTTTCATATTCCTTGTGTTTTTTAATTCTATATAATTTTTTAGCTAACCAATCTGTTTGATAATTGCTTTCAACAGTTTTAGTTTCTGAAAGAAATTGTTTTAAAAATAAATTAGCTGAAGTTTTAAAATGATGATTCAAACTAAAATAAGTATCCAATGCTTTTTTACTATCCACGTGCCAATGGTGTTTTGGGCGATAGTTTCTTAAAAAGGCCTTTATTTTTTTTGAAACGATTAACCCTCCAAAGGTCAAAAGAATTTCGGGTTGCAAATCTTTTAATTCTTCTTCAGAAAGTGGAGCAATTAACTGATCGATGTGCAGGAAAAAATTTTCGTGATGCAAATTGGAAGTCGTTTCGGTTAAAACAACCACACTATTATCTTCCGCTAAACTATTTAAAAACTCTTGTTCTATACTATTGGGCTGCATTACTCCTACCAATATCATTTTCTTTTTAGTAGAATTCCAAAGTTTCAGAAAAGGTTTTAAATCTTCAGAAATGGAAGAATTAAAACTTTTAGGTTCTTCATTAATCGGATGATAAATTAGTTCATTTACCGTTTCATAAAGAGGTTCCGAAAACGGAATATTAATATGTACTGGGCCTTTTAATTCAATTGCTTTATTTAAAGCACTATTTATAATGGTGTTGTTGAAGTCCTGAAATTCTTCGCCCTCAAAACAATTGGCATTTTCTAAAATATGGTTTTTAAAAACATTTTCTTGATTGATGGTTTGACCATCGCCAATATTTAAAAGGTAATCGGGACGGTCTGCCGACAAAACCACCAAAGGAATATCGCAGTAAAAAGCTTCGGCAATGGCAGGATAATAATTAAGCAAAGCAGAACCAGAAGAACAAACTAAAGCCACAGGTTGTTGAAGTTGTTGTGCCATTCCTAAGGCAAAAAAAGCTGCACTACGTTCATCGACAATACTGTAATTTTTAAAATTTTTATTCTCTGTAAATCCTATGATTAAAGGTGCATTTCGAGAACCTGGAGAAATTACAATATTGGTAATTCCTTTTTGAAGGCATAATTGGGTAATGGTTTGCGAGAGGATTTTATTGGAATATTTCATCGCTGTAAAAGTAAGAATACCCTAAGATATATTAAAGCATTGGCTGTAATACTTGCAACATAGTTTGTAATTTATGTTGGGTTTCTTCCCATTCGTTAACAGGAATAGAATCTATAGTAATTCCTCCACCAACAAATAAATTGGCTTTTTTATTTTCAATTTTCATACAACGCAAATTTACAAACAAACGAGAGCATTTGTCTTTTGAACAGATAGGACCTAGAAATCCAGTATAAAACTCGCGATTGTAATTTTCGTTTTCTAATATATATTTTTTTGCATACACTTGTGGAGTCCCACAAACCGCAGGAGTTGGATGCAATGCTGAAGTTATGGTTGCAAGTGTTGTTTTTCCTTTTTTTAGAATTCCGGTTATGTCTGTTCGTAAATGTACTAAGGAAGCAGCTTGATGGTTATAGGTTTTCGAAATTTTTACTACAGATGTTACTTTTTGTAAACTCGTCGAAATAGCATCCACTACAAATTCTTGTTCTACAATTTCTTTTGTGTTCCATTTTGGTGTTTCGCCTTCAACATTTTTTTTAGTTCCTGCCAATGCCATGGTTTTAAAAGAAATTCCTTCAGTTTGCAATAAAACTTCTGGGCTTGCACCGCACCACAATCCTGTTTTTGGATGAAACCAAACATAGCGAAAAGCCGTTGAATATAAATTTAATATTCTTGAAATTAATTCTTTTAAACTGAACCGCTTTAATAAAATTTCTTCTTTTCTAGAAAAAACAATTTTTGAAACTTTTCTATTTTTTAGAGTTCTAATAACACTTTTGATTTGATCTAAATAGATTTGTTTTTTAATAAGGTCCTCTTTAATAGAAATTTCAATAGTTTCAAAATCTATTTTGTCAAAATGGGAGCTAATTACTTTGCTCTTCTCCTGTGGAATACAAAAAGAAGTTGCTTTATAATCAAAAGGTGCAAAGACAAAACATTCCTCTGTATATGAATTCGTTTCATATAAAAAATCATCTTTCTGAAGGTTAACTGAAACTACATTACTTTCTGGAAGAGAGTAAATTACAAAGGGAAGTTGGTTTTCAAACTGATCAGAAACTTTTTCGAGGATGGTTTTAAAATCTGACATTTTTCTTATTTATGAAACGAAATAGTAGTTAGTTTTACAAGTGAAATTAATTCTTCTTCTTCATTTTCAATTCTAATTTGCCAAAGTTGAGTGGTTCTTCCTTTATGTAGTGCTTTTGCTTTCGCAAACACATAACCTTCTTTGACACTTTTTACGTGGTTGGCAGAAATTTCTAAACCCCGAATGGTAATCTTATTATATTCTAAAAAAACGAATGCTGCTGCACTCCCAACACTTTCAGCCAAAGCTACTGAAGCACCACCGTGCAACACTCCGTCTGGCTGATGTACCTTAGGGGTAATAGGCATTCTGGCAATTAACGTATCTTCGGTTACATCTATAAATTCTATTTCTAAAGTTTCTAATAATGTGTTTTTTCTAAAAGCATTACAAGCAGCTAAAATTTCTTTTTTGTTATTCTTCATATTAATAAATTACATTTGTAAAAATACAAAATGAAACACAAAATGTCGATTGAAAAAAAAGTAATCTACTCCGCGACCAATACGTACTCGGTTTTAAATAGTTACACCGAAAAAACTAAAAACGTTTGGGTGGTTTTTCACGGATTGGGCTATTTAAGTAAATATTTTATCAAGTATTTTTCTAGAATAAATCCAGAAGAAAATTTTATAATAGCTCCTCAGGCTCCTTCTAAATACTACCAAGGAAATGATTTTAAACATGTGGGAGCTTCTTGGCTTACACGTGAAAATACAGTTGAAGAAACCAAAAATGTACTAGCTTATGTAGATGAAGTTTTTAAAAATGAAGTGACTGATATTCCTAAAAACTTAATCGTCCTTGGTTTTTCGCAAGGAGTTTCCATTGCTGCTCGTTGGGTTGCAAGTAGAAGGGTTGATTGCAATCATTTGGTTTTACATTCGGGAGGAATTCCGAAAGAGTTAGTACCCGAAGATTTTTCATTTTTAAAAGAAGGTGTAAAAGTAACATACATATATGGAAATAGAGATGAATACATTAATATAGCACGTAAAACGGAAGAAGAAATAAAAGGAAACCGTCTTTTTGGAAACCATCTCAAAATTGAAGTATTTGATGGAATACACGAAGTAAATATGGACTATATTAAAGAAATTTCATTATAGAAACAATGCAGTTCGTCGAATAATTTTGGTTTTTAACTTCATAACCTGTTACTTTACATTTATTCCGTAAGAATATTCTTAACTAATTATTATGAAAAGTATACAACTAACCATCATATTCGCCCTATTAAGTCTTTCAACAATTGCTCAAATTAGTAATACTGAAAAACAAGCACTTCAAGATTTATACACTGCTACCAACGGTGATTATTGGAACAATTCTTGGGATTTATCTAAGCCCGTTAGTGACTGGCAAGGTGTAACTGTAAAAGACAATAAAGTAACTGAAATTAGTCTTCTTTTTAATAATTTGGAAGGAAGCCTACCAAATTCTATTGGACAGCTAACTAATTTGGAAATTCTAGAACTTTCGTTTAATAAGTTGGAGGGTTCAATCCCAACAGAGCTTGGAAAATTATCCAAATTAAAAATTTTGGCATTTAACGGAAATTATTTAACTGGAAGTATTCCTACATCCCTAGGAAAATTATCTAACTTAACTCAGTTACATTTAAGTAGTAACAAATTATCTGGTCAATTACCAGAATCTATTGCTAATTTAGATTATTTAGAAGTATTAAATGTTTTTGATAATAATTTATCTGGAAACATTCCTGAACAATTAGCATCTTCAAGAAATCTTAAACAATTAATGGTTGCTGAAAACGACTTTAGTGATACTCAAATTTTTTCAACTGAAATATTATCTAATGGTGCATTTGTAGATTTAGAAAGTCCTTTTATCATTCCTGAAACAAAAGAGGTAATCGCAATAGAATCTGAAGAAGATAATTAATTTTTTCAATTTAGTTAAAAATAAAAAACTCCGAGAATTAATTTTCTCGGAGTTTTTTTATCAATTAAAATCAAAGTGATTTTTTAATGTTCGTGTTCTTCTGATTCGTGTTCTTCAGTTTCATTATTTTCTTCGTGCTTTTCCATTTTCTTCATATCCATTCCACATTTAGGGCATTTTCCTGCTTTATCATACATTTTATCTCCTTCACATTTCATAGGACATTGGTACATTGCCATTGCCATTTCTTCGCCTTCGTGCATGGTTTTTTCTGCCTCTTCTTTAATTTCTTCTTTTACTTCTTTTTCAACTTCAGTTTTTACTTCTTCTGCATCTTTTTTAGCATCAGATTTACAAGACGTTACTGTAAATGCTACTACAGCAACCACAACAATAGATAAGATTAATTTTTTCATTTTATTATGTTTTTAGTGTTAATAATAATTGGGGACAATATAATACCAAAATTTTTAACATAGAAGTAATTGCATAAAAAAAAGCGACCCAATTTGGATCGCTTTTAATTTCTACTATACACTTCGACTACACTCAGTGTAAGTGATTCACTACGATTTACGATGTAAATCGTGTTCTCTACTTACTTTACTTCTTCGAAATCAACATCTTCAACATCGCTGTTTTCTTCTGTTGGCTCACCTTGTGCACCTGCTTCTCCTGTTGGATCTCCTTGTTGTGCTTCGGCTTGTGCTTTGTACATTTCTTCTGAAGCAGCTTTCCAAGCTTCATTCATTTTATCTAAAGCGGGTTGAATGGTTTCAACTTCCTTAGTTTCATAAGCCTTTTTCAATTCTTCCAACGCTTCTTCAACTGGTTTTTTGTTGTCTTCAGAAATTTTATCTCCAAATTCTTCCAATTGTTTTTCTGTTTGGAAAATCATTGCATCTGCTTCGTTTAATTTAGCAACTTTTTCTTTTGCTGCTTTATCTGCTTCAGCATTTGCTTCGGCATCTGCTTTCATCTTTTTAATTTCTTCTTCTGTTAATCCTGATGAAGCTTCAATACGAATATCTTGCGATTTTCCAGTCGCTTTATCAGTGGCACTTACTTTAATAATTCCGTTGGCATCAATATCAAAAGTTACTTCAATTTGTGGAGTTCCTCTTCTTGCTGGTGGAATTCCGTCTAAATGAAAACGACCAATGGTTTTATTATCAGCTGCCATAGCACGTTCTCCTTGCAATACATGAATTTCAACACTTGGCTGATTGTCTGCTGCTGTAGAGAAAATTTGTGATTTTTTTGTAGGAATTGTTGTGTTTGCTTCGATTAAATGAGTCATTACACCTCCCATAGTTTCGATACCTAAAGATAGTGGTGTTACATCTAACAACAATACATCTTTTACATCTCCTGTCAATACACCCCCTTGAATCGCAGCTCCTAAAGCTACTACTTCGTCGGGATTTACCCCTTTATGAGGTTTTTTTCCAAAGAATTTTTCAACTGCTTCTTGTACTGCTGGAATTCGTGTAGATCCTCCTACTAAAATTATCTCGTCAATATCGTTTTTAGTAATTCCTGCTGCTTTTAAGGCAGCTTCACAAGGCTCGATGGTACGCTTTACTAAATCGTCAATTAATTGCTCAAATTTAGAACGGGTTAATGTTCTTACCAAGTGTTTTGGTCCACTAGCAGTAGCTGTTACGTAAGGTAAATTGATTTCGGTTTGTGTTGAAGCCGATAATTCAATTTTTGCTTTTTCTGCAGCTTCTTTTAAACGTTGTAAAGCCATTGGGTCTTTACGCAAGTCTATGTCTTCATCTTTTTGAAACTCATCTGCTAACCAGTTAATTATTTTTTGATCTACATCATCACCACCTAAATGTGTATCACCATCGGTAGAAAGCACTTCAAATACTCCGTCTCCTAATTCTAAGATGGAAACATCATGTGTACCTCCACCAAAATCGAATACTACAATTTTTTGGTCGGTTCCTTTTTTATCTAAACCATAAGCTAAAGCCGCTGCTGTAGGCTCGTTAATAATACGTCTTACTTTTAATCCTGCAATTTCACCTGCTTCTTTAGTTGCGTGACGTTGACTATCATTAAAGTATGCTGGTACGGTAATAACGGCTTCGGTTACATCTTGACCTAAATAATCTTCAGCGGTTTTCTTCATTTTTTGAAGAATCATTGCAGACAATTCTTGAGGTGTATATTTTCTTCCGTCGATATCAACACGTGCTGTATCGTTATCACCTTTTACAACTTTATATGCAGCTCTTTCTGCTTCTTTTTTAGATTCAGAAAAACTGTTACCCATAAATCTTTTGATAGATGAAATGGTTTTTGTCGGGTTGGTTACTGCTTGTCTTTTTGCAGGATCTCCTACTTTAATTTC
>JALWUJ010000108.1 GCA_027080135.1 Flavobacteriaceae bacterium
CAAAAAAAATCTCAGGTATTTTACTTAGTTTAGTTTCTTTGTAATTAACAATATTTCTATCGCTAAATACGCTGTCAATTTCAATATCTCAATGAACTTATTTCGTACCGATTCTTAAACCGATTCTCTGTTTTCTTAAAATTTATTTCTCTAAGCGGGTGCAAATATAAAACTATATTTTAATCCGACAACCTTTTTTTAAAAGAAAAATAAAATAATTTTTAAGAACGTTTTTTGCTTTTTCATTACTTATAAAAGTCCCTCTCAAAGCGGGTGCAAATATAAAACTCTTTTACTTTACTTCACTATCTTTTTATTAAAAAATTTAATCTTTTTTTGAGCGATTTCTTAACACACTGAAAAACCCAACTTTACAGCAAAATGTTTTTTATACCTTAATATATATACATTTGAAAACAGTCTCTTTTAAACCCTTTAGAGAAACAGCTTTATTATAGTAATCAAAGGGTTTAACAAAGAGTTATTAAATTAAAAATATATAGTATTTTTAATTATTTATTTTTGTATAAATTTCCTTTTACTCCTTTGAAATTTTATTCCAATGGGCAGTTAGATCTAAAAAATCTATTGGAAAAGCTGGTGCCTGGCGTTCAAGAATGTTTTCCTGAAAGGATCGTTCTAAAATATCTTCTATCAAATAGTCTTCTTTATTATTAAAAGGATCGTATTTTTCTTTTAATGAAATATCAAACATACTAGCTGTTGTGTTGTACCAAAATGCTCTCCAACTTGTACGTAATTCTTTTACCAATTCGAAACCTGTTCGTCCTGTTTGTCGATGTATTAATTTAGCTAATATTTGACCTTCTGTCCGTGTGAATTTCTTTAGTGTTTCTGAAAATTCTTCTTCTATGTATTTTTGAACTCGTTTGGTATATTTTTTTTGGTCGCTTTTCTTTTTGATTGTTTTTAATCTTTCAGTCATTACCGTTAACCTTTCTGCTGCCAATTTTGCATAAGGATATACTTTTCTTGTTTTTCTGCGGAGGATTAAATATCGTTTTCTATCTTCTTTTGAAGTAAATTCTAATTTATTTAGTAAAATTACTTCCTGAAGATCTATAAATTCCCGAGGAATTGAATCTCCTTTTATTATATAATAGTATTTGGTGCTATCTACTTTTTGTTCTTGCTCCGTTTCAGTTATTTGTGCATTTCCAATAAATGGAAGGGCAAGTAAAAAAAATAAGGTTGTTTTATTAATTATCTTCATCTAGAAATTATTAGTTTCTGTTACATCCAAAAATCTTTCCAAAATTAAACAAAATGAAATGGCTCTCTATTCAATTAATTGTTAATTTTGAGATCTAATTCATTTCAGATAAAAAAACAAAATTATGGCAAACTCTATATTGAATAAAAAATCGCTTACTTTTTTAGAAAATTACTTAAATAATGCAGCTCCTACGGGTTATGAATGGGACGGGCAAAAATTATGGATGGAGTATTTGAAACCGCATGTGGATGAATTTATCACTGATACCTACGGAACGGCAGTTGCAGTAATAAACCCCAAAGCTAAATACAAGGTAGTGATTGAAGGGCACGCAGATGAAATTTCGTGGTATGTAAATTATATTAGTGATAATGGTTTGCTGTACGTGATAAGAAACGGCGGTAGTGATCACCAAATTGCTCCTTCAAAAATTGTGAATATTCATACTAAAAAAGGAATTGTTAAAGGTGTTTTTGGTTGGCCAGCCATTCATACGAGATTAAAAGGAAAAGAAGAAGCTCCTAAACCTGATAATATTTTTATCGATATTGGAGCTTCGGATAAAGAAGAAGTTGAAAAAATGGGTGTTCACGTAGGTTGTGTAATTACTTATCCTGATACGTTTCATATTTTAAATAACGATAAATTTGTTTGTCGTGCTATGGACAATCGTATGGGCGGGTTTATGATTGCTGAAGTAGCAAGGTTGCTTCACGAAAACAAAAAAAAGCTTCCATTTGGGCTGTACATAACCAACTCGGTGCAGGAAGAAATTGGATTGCGAGGTGCCCAGATGATTGCAGAACGCATACAACCAAATGTTGCGATTGTGACCGATGTAACTCATGATACCACAACACCTATGATCAACAAGAAAAAAGAAGGTCATATTGAATTAGGAAAAGGTCCGGTAATTGCCTACGCTCCTGCTGTTCAGCAAAAACTAAGAGATTTAATTACCGATACTGCCGAGAAGAAAAAAATACCTTTTCAAAGAGCAGCTTTATCTAGAGCAACAGGTACCGATACCGATGCTTTTGCGTACAGTAATTCTGGGGTTGCATCGGCATTAATTTCTTTACCATTACGCTATATGCATACAACGGTTGAAATGGTTCACAAAACCGATGTAGAAGCTGTAATAAAGCTGATTTACGAATCTTTACTTAAAATGAAAAATAATGATGATTATAGTTATTTTAATTTGTAAATAATTACTATTTCATAAGCAAATTAATGACTATAATTTATAGGGATTTTCGAGAATAAAAACCGTTTCTTGTAACTGACTTTTTTAAAATAAAGGAAAGAAATTTATAATACATTATTATTTAAAATGTCATCAAATATTCAGGAACATTTTATTATTTAAACAATATTTATTAAATTTGATACAACTTCCCCATTAACCTAATTAATTATATAATTATAAGACTTATAAAATGTTAATAACTAACATTTTAAATACAACAATAATCTCTTTACTATTATAACAATTTGTAAATTTACAACTTAATTAAAATAAAAATGAAAAAAATATCTCTCACTCTAGTTATGCTTTCTGCATTGTTTTTTCTTTCTTGTTCTGAAGTTGAGGATGAAGTTTATAATGCTTCTCAAGATTTAAAATATGAATTAGTAGACAACTCAAATTTTACAACCTATAAAGGCGTTTTTACCACTTTAAATTCAAAATTTAGAGGTGTTGTTGAAATTCAAATAACAGACTCTAATTCGGTTTTATTAAGTGAAACTGTAAATAAAGCAACTATTACTTTACAAAATGGTGATATTATTTATGCAACTTCAAATGTTTTATTAAATAATAATGAAATCACTTCAAATTTACATTTTACTTCAAAAAATTTATCATTCGATTTTTCAGCAAATGCTAATGGAAATAACCCAGTGGTAACAAATGTTATTTATAAAAAAAATGAAGCGGATATTTTACTTTCTAAACTTACTACAAAAGCACCATTAACTACTTTTTCGGGAACTTATATTTGTTCAACTTGTGGAAGTTCGACTCCAAAAACATTTAACGTTATCATATCTGGTGATGGAACAGGTGTTCAAAATTACACAACACAAATGGTATATAATACGGTATCTTACTCCGGAATTGGTATTCAAGAAAATTGTAATAACTCTGGAACAATTACAGTTTGTTCTGCTGTAAGTGGTGATGGTATTAGCAATGTTGGTTTTACTTTAGGCTCTAGTACAGTTGAATGGGGAGGAGAAATGATTTATTCTAATGGAACCCCCAATTGTTCTGAACTTTCTGGAGTTTGGTTTATTAACAAAGGATTGTCTAATGAAAAATCTGGAACCTTTAGAAGTGATGCCATAAGTAATTGCTTAACAGAATTAGTTTTTGAAGATTTTGAAGACGCTGTTGTTTCTTATACAACAAGTATTCCTGAATTTACAGATAAAACTGTTAGTACTGGTAGAGATTATTTTATTAGAACTGATGGTACTGATATTTCAGGAGCTGTTCAACTAAGTGATATTATCGGTACTAGTTACTTTGCTGCACAAGATATTGATGGTGAAGGTGCCACATTACCTGTACAAGTTACTTTTGAAAATTTAGATATTAACTCTATGGATGCCATATATTTTTCTGCTCTTTTTGCAGAAGATGATGATAGCTCCAACCAAGATTGGGATGGCCCAGATTATGCTCATGTTGATTATTCATTCGACAATGGTACCACTTGGAATACATTTTTTGCAATTGAAGGTTCATCTACAGGTACTAATACACCTCCAAGGGTAGATACCGATTTTGATGGTATTGGAGATGGTACAGAAATAACAAATTCTTTTCAACCCTTTTCAGCTGTTTTCTTAAACAATGGTTTAACAAACCCTTCAGCTTCAAATACTGTTTCAATTAGAATTGAATTAAATTTAAACTCTGGAGATGAAGATATTGCTTTTGATAATATAGTTATAAGAGGATTGT
>JALWUJ010000109.1 GCA_027080135.1 Flavobacteriaceae bacterium
CAATAAAATAAACATAACAATACAAATCAACACCGACCTAAAAAAGCGGTGCGACATTTCGCTTCGAAGTAAAGTTCATCGTGCCGCTTTTTTTGGCGGGTTATTTGGTCGTTAGCTTTCCAATTTCGTTTTGTAATTTATTTCCTTTTAGTAAAGAATTGGCTTTTCCTTGTTTAAAAAGGGCAGGGATGTTTGCATTTCAAATTATTTTTCTGTTAATTGTTCAAAGTTTCTCATCTTTTTAATTCCATTGCATTACTTTGGGTTACATTTTCCCTTATTTGTCGAAAGTTTTTTGTCTTATTTCAAGTTGTTTTTTTGTTGGTTAGTCAAGATTTCCTGCTCTTTTAATTTCACTTCATTATTTTTTGTTTTTTGGTAAAACATATCATCATCTTTTCAAAATAAAGGTAAATTAAATACAAATTAGGTCGTGTTTCCCTTTTGTAATTTACCCCCTTTCTTTTTTTCCTTAACTTATTATTAAAAATTGAGTTTTTCTTGCTTAGAAAGGGTCGCTATTTTCATTACTCCAATTTATTTTCAAAGATTTCTGTATTATTTCAGGTTGTTTTCTCTTTGGTTGTTCAAGATTTCCCGCTCTTTTAATTCCACTTCATTATTTTTTGTTTTTTGGTAAAACATATCATCATCTTTTTCAAAAAAAAGGTCAATCAAATACAAGTTGGGTTGTGTTTCCCTTTTGTCATTTATTCCCTTTCTCTTTTATTTTAAATTTTTGGTAAATAATGAAGGTTTTTTGTTTAAAAAAAGCGGGAATTTTTGCATTATCTCAAATTGTTTTAAATTTTTTATTTTCTTAATTCAATTTAATGACCTTGGGTTATTTGTTGGCAAAAAACAGGGTCATTTTCTCCAAAATCCCCTTTCCCTTTTTGCCTTAACTTATTAGGTGATGACCCATTTAAAACATGAGAAACCTTGTTAAGACTGATTACCATAGGATTTAAAAAAATACCATATCATTAAAGAGGCACTACCACTTATTGTTAAAAATTGAGTTTTCTTGCTTGAAAAGGGTCGCTATTTTCATTAATCAAATTTATTTCCAAAGATTTTTGTATTATTTCAGGTTGTTTTTTCGTTGGTTGTTCAACATTTTTCACCCTTTTCATTTCATTACTTTGTGTTGTTTAGTAAAACAAATCATCTTCTGCTTCAACGAAAGGTAAATTAAATACAAATTAGATTGCGTTTTCATTTGTTTATCGCTAGAATATCCTAAAATAAAAGAGAAGCTAACAAGCAAATGAACTCCGACCTAAAAAGCGGTACGAGTTTGTCGCTTCGAAATTAAGTTTATCCTGCCGCTTTTTTAGGCGGGTTATTTGGTCGTTAGATGTTTCAAACATCCTACGTCTAACATTCTCTTTGAAGATATGGGTGTTGGAGATAAAGATGAAGAGTATTATTGTTAGTCTTGTAAGTATTTTTACTTTTTTGGGAGCAGTACCAAATAGTTATGCTATATCCGAGTTTAGTGTAAACTCTGCTGTATTAACTGTTCCAAGAGTTAGTGTAGATGGAAATACATATTTTGATAGTGTTAGTTTGGAACTGGATTTTAATACAGGAAAATTTAAATTATTAAATGCAACTCCTACTACTCCTCCACAACCTGATAAAATTATTGAGGCTCAACAAGTCGAAGATTACTCTTTGAACTTTCAAGGATGTTTTCGCTTAGGTAGAGATGAAGTGCATTGCTATATGAAGATAATTAACAACGATTTTGATCGTGATTTATTTGTGAATACGTCTAATAGTCTCTTCAGCTCTAGCGCACTTCATTCACAGTTATTTGATGATTTAGGTAACGAATATATTGCCTCTAAAATAACTATTGCAAACAAAGATATTGTAGCTAGTAGGGGCACCGGTGTGACATTAATCAGGGGCATTCCAACAATAGCTATTTTTCAATTTAAAAATATTTCTCCTAGCGCCAGTAGTTTATCTTTATTTAAACCAGGATTTATATCTAATGGTATTAGGTTTCAAGGGGATTACCGTTCATTTGGAAACTCTTTTTTTTAAGTAGGTCAAAATTAGGTACAATATATCTTGGTTTTACTATATATATTTAAACTGTTGTAATTAAAAGTGAAATAAATTAAAAAATACCAAATAAATCTTTTTGTTTCGTTAAAAAAGCCTAAAATCTCCGTATTTTAGGTGTTTTTCATTTAAAAAACCAAATTTCCAGAAATATGCTTAAAATTCTAAAATTGGTGCTAAAATAAGAAACATTCATCAAGCATTAAATACTTTTTAAGGTTGCAAGTGTGAAATATAAACAATGCTTTAAAATCTAAAGTGATTTGGTTATTTAAAAATAAAGATTCTAACAAGCGCATTCAGCTGACAGCCAAAAGCGGCACGTTTTTTGCATTCGCAAAAAAGCGCGCCACTTTTGTCTGCCGCTGATGCGGTCGTTAGAATTATCAGCCCAAATTTCTAGCATACTTCAATTGATATGGGCTTATACTATAGGTTGGAAAGTGATGAAAAAATTTAGCTTTTTGTTGGTTTTTGTGTTGAGTTTAGGCTTATTTGGTAGTGTGGTTGCGGGTACAAACATTGCTTCTCAATCAGATTTGCACCCTTTATTAGTTGATGGTGAAAAGAACTGTAGCTGTGTTAATAACGCATCTTTCGGTCCAGGGTGGAATCCAGGTGAAATAATTAGTGCTAATTTCCAAAATAAGAAAACAATAAATAGCATTGAGTTAAGTCTTGGTTGCTCTATAGAACATGGAGAGACAGGTTCAGGATATATAGAAGCTAAAATGGCGAATGGGAACTATGAGAAGATTACTACTTTTGATAATTATGGATATGTTAACAGTAAATTTGCTGTAGACCTCTCAGATTCTATTTCTACAAGTTCTCTTCGTATTCATTTAGTTAGTGGAGGGGGAGTTGATAATAATTTATGCCTTAGTGAAATTGAAATACAAGAAGTATCTGAGGGAGAATCTAGCTGTTTATCTACAAAAACTGGAACAGTATCATCAAACTTAGATATTTATATGCCTTCATTAAATTATCAAACCTTGTTTGGAACACAAAATATATGGGTAGACTTTAAGTATTCTCATGAAGAAAATGGAAAATTATATTGGAGTTTAAAGGATTATGGTGAAAATAATTAAAAATCCGCTATAAAATTAAAATTTGGATAAGGCAGCTATTTGGTAATTGTCTTAAACTATCTTCTAACAATCACGGTAAGACTGAATTTGAAGGTTGCAAATGCGAAATATAAACAATACGTTAAAATCTAAAGTTCTTTGGTTGTTTAAAAAAAAATTCTAACAATAGCATTCAGCTGACAGCCAAAAGCGGCACGTTTTTTGCTTTCGCAAAAAAGCGCGCCACTTTTGTCTGCCGCTGATGCGGTCGTTATGTAATACAAAATATAGATGATATAAAATATGCCAAGAATGAGCTTAGTAGTAGAAATATTTGATCCTGCACTTCCCTTTCAAACATATAATCTTAAAAGCTCTGGTATTGACACTTGGCATGACTATTCCTTAATTACAGAAAAAACAAGAGCTAAACTAAAACAAGTTTATGAAAAAGGGATGAGAACTTTAAACTTATCGGGAGGAATGTCTATTAAGGTTCCTTTGTTAGAAATAGGAATAAAAATAGGCTCAATAAAAATAGATAAAGTTGAAGTTCTTGTTGTAGATAAAGGAAATTATGAAATATTACTTGGCAGTAATGTGATCAATAAGTCTTTTGAAATTGGGAAACATGAAGATAATGGAGCAAGCGTAACATCAAAATGGAAAGAAGATCCTACAGCACTATCTTTAGAGCTATACCCTGTAAATATGCCCTTTGATATTTATAATTTTGAGAATTTTTTATGCCAAAAAAGAAAACTTTATAATATTTTGTTGTTAATAGGTAGTGAAATTAACATCCCAGAAATTAGCCATATAGATGATTTTATAGATAAAGATGAAGGAATAAGTCTTAAATTTAAGTTACAACTAAGTTGGATTGATTCGGGGTCAATTTGGGTATCTCTCAAATCTGGTTCAGAGAAAACATTAAAAAGGCTCGGTTCTTTATGGTGGTGATGTATAGGTAGTGATTACTGTATAATATATACAATTTTTATAAAAAATGGTGAAATATTATGAATTGTCCAGAAT
>JALWUJ010000110.1:0-1422 GCA_027080135.1 Flavobacteriaceae bacterium
ATCGAGTAAAAAGCTTATAAGCTCTGTATTGCCTCTGCCGAAGCGACTTGCAAAAGCACTTCTAAACGCAGTAGGGTGCAAAGATAAAGAGTGCAATAAACTTACAAAAGAGGAAAAAGCTTTACTTAATAATCTACATAATTACACCTTTGCTCCTGCTGGAAACTTTGGCTTTACAAAGGCAGAAGTGAGCAGTGGTGGTGTTTTAGCAGAGGAGTTGGATTTTGCAACGCTTGAGGCAAAAAAAGTAAAAAATCTTTACTTTATAGGGGAAGTTGTAGATGTGACAGGTGAGCTTGGAGGTTACAATTTTCAGTGGGCATTTTCGAGTGGATACTGTTGTGCTAAATATATAAATTAAATTAATAGCTCCATTGGTCGATTTACCTCCAATGGTTTTAATTTGTAATTTATAAATATTCAAGTACAATGGTAATATTTCTTACATTATTGTGATTGTAAAAAAGGGGAAGATATATGAATTTATTTAGATTTTTGGGAGTAGGCTTGGTTGCTTTACTCCTCTTGAGTGGGTGTCAGGGTAATAATAGTGACACTCCAAAAAGTGATGAGAATATTACTGTTCCAGTTCTACCGATTGATGAAAATGCTAGTTCTGACCCTGCCTTTTTATCATTTGTAAATGGAAATAGTATAACTGTAAAGAGTAGTGGAGAAAAAAAAGAAATATATATCCGTGCTTTTAATGCTAATGGTACCTTGGAAACGGTGGGCAGTATTACAGTTCAATACCCGGAAAAAAATATTAAAGATAATATACCAGTAGGTTTTTTTAGTCCTACTACAGCTACTATAGAAGATGGAATAGCACATTTTACGTATACTGCTCCTACTAATTTAAAAGGGCGTGTAGATGTAAATGATACATACTCAGATTTTGTTTTTTTTAGTAAATTAAATGTGGATATTAGAAGTACTTTACGTGTAAATTATGATCCTTCTAATGATATAGTTGCGACACCTCCCAAATTATTAAAGCTTGTCCTTTCTGAATCTGAATTAAATATTACACAGTCTGGTCAAAGTAGAAATCTTTCACTTTTTGCATATACGGATCAAAATACGATGAATATTGATTCAAATGTAATTGTTAAATTAGAAGACTCAGCAATTGGAAATGATATAGGTGATATTCCAGCGACTATTAGCGTCGTTGACGGTAAAGCAAAATTTATTTATACTGGGCCCAATGATTTAAGAACTACTTCAAATAAATTAACTTCTACAATTTTTACATTATATGATAAAGATAATTCTTCTATAACAGCTCAGTTGAAAGTAAATTTCATACCAGACACACCGACATTAAGAGTAGAGAGTCCGACAGTGATATTAACGCAAGATGGACAAGCAGCGACAGTGACAGTTTTAGCATTTGATAGTAATAACCAAGCATTTAAA
>JALWUJ010000110.1:1522-4165 GCA_027080135.1 Flavobacteriaceae bacterium
CGCAGAATGAGGCGAAGATAGAGAATGGGAAAGCGATATTTAACTTTACAGGTCCAACACCGCTAGAGGCAATAGCAAATCAGACATTTACATTTAAGTACAAAGAGAATCCAACGGTTAGTACTACATTAAATATGCAGTACAACCCTGATTTACCTTCAATTGCGAATTTGGCAATAAATGAGTCAAATACGACTCTTACACAAAACGCACAAACGCATAAAGTGGTTATTAATGCACTGGATAATCAAGGGAACTTTGTTACAAAAGGTACAATAAATGTAAAATTTCCATCAGCAATAAGTAATGGAACGGATGTTGGAAAATTTACAAATATCAGTGTTGATGTAGTCAATGGACAAGCAACATTTGAGTATACAGGTCCTGAAGATTTAGTAGCAACTAGTGCAATTACATCTGCAGAGACATTTGTATTTACAGATGCAGCAAATAGTGCAAATACAGCAGACTGGAAAGTAAATTTCATACCAGACACACCGACATTAAGAGTAGAGAGTCCGACAGTGATATTAACGCAAGATGGACAAGCAGCGACAGTGACAGTTTTAGCATTTGATAGTAATAACCAAGCATTTAAAACAGGGACAATCATTGTAGAGTATCCAACAGACATAACAAATGGAAGTGTATCAGGTGGAGTATTTACGCAGAATGAGGCGAAGATAGAGAATGGGAAAGCGATATTTAACTTTACAGGTCCAACACCGCTAGAGGCAATAGCAAATCAGACATTTACATTTAAGTACAAAGAGAATCCAACGGTTAGTACTACTTTAGGTGTACAATATTCACCTGAAACAGCAGAAGCAATATCTGTGTATTTGCTTACAAGTGAATATAATGCAACTTTAAATAGTGAGGTTATTCCAATTTCAATGAATGTATTTAATGGTCTCATGCAACCTGTTGAGGATGGCAATATAAAAGTTAGTTATCCTTCTGATGTTCAAGATGGGCGAGATGTTGGATATTTTGAACAAACTACTGTTGCAGTAAAAGATGGAAGAGCAGACTTTACATATGTAGCTCCAAAAAACTTAGAAGAAAATACAACTTCTATGCAGTTTAAATTTTACTATGAGACAGATTTTCCGCATTATGGTACATTTACGTTAAATATCCAACCTGCTCAAAATCAAATAGTATTGACAACATATAAATTAGTAAGTAATTTATCAAACGATATAACAATGGGACTTAATTCTAAGAAAGCGTTGTCATTTAGCATACAAGATGAAGATGGTAATACTATAGAAGATTCTAATGTCACATCAATAAAAATTTCTTTGCTCAATCCGGCTCTTGGTGATTTAGTAAGTACAGATGGAACAACTGGAAAAGAATATAATACTAGTACAAATAATGTAAGTTTACGATTAGATACAAAGACAACTTCTGGAATTATCCCAATTAAAGTATTTGCTGATTTTAAAGATGCTAATAATGTTGATCAAAATATTACAGAAATATTTAATGTGGTTGTACTTTCTGGTGCTCCTACAGCGGTAAGTTTAACATATAACGGAACTACATATGAAGAAAATGGATTATATAGAGAACGTTATACCATGCTCGTTACTGACAAGTATCAAAATAGAGTAAATACAAACCCAGGTGTTTCTTTATCGATGATAACCGGTTATGCAAAAGATAAACAAGATGGAAGAAGATTATTTTCTTATCCTGATATAAATTCAACTTTACAAGGGACTTCTCCTGGCTCTATGGATCCTATAAATGATATTTTTGAAGTCAGTACACGAAATGGATATACCCCTGATTTTAGTAATATAGATAATGATAATGATGTTCTTTTCACTTTTGGACAAGGATATACTTATAATGCATCAGGAAAATGGGATGTTACAAATGATGGTGTAGCAACGAATCAGTTACAACTTTTAGATGATTTTGATGCAAGTGCGACAGTTGACAATTTAGGATATGGAGTAGGACATAACTATCGTCAAGATACTTGTAATCCTGGCGATGAGTTTGTTGGACAAATATATATGGATTCCAATACTAGTAAACTTGACAACAATGGAATGGCTAATATTTTTATAGATTATCCATATTATTTAGGTGGGAAAACAGTTCTTATAAGTGTTAATACTGTTGGGTATACTGCAAGTAGCAATGAAACATCAAAATTTGGTGAAACTAAAAAAATTACACTTCGTACAACAGGTTTTGAGGATAGAACAAAAAGTGTTCCTGCAGGTACTACTGGTGCAACATATCTTATACCAATTGCATTAAAAGATGCGCCTGAGTGGTATAGAAATGGTAACTTTGGTGCAGAGATTATTACAAGTGATAATGTTACTTATGGAAGTTTTAGATTTTATGGGCAAGTTGGAACTTGTGACAATCCAGGAAGTGGTCCTGGTACTGCATATGTTGAATTGCAAGATGTTAATGAGACACAGGGGAAAGCAGGTAGTATAACAGTGACAAATATTGTTACAGCAGACGAATTTTAAAAGGTGAAAATAATGATAAAAAATAGATTAGGTAAGGCTCTTGTTGCAGCCGCGATGTTAAGTAGTGCTGCAATGGCAGATACGGTAATTTACCCAGATTATTCACTTATTGGAATTGAGGGTGGAATGACGAGTA
>JALWUJ010000111.1:0-3460 GCA_027080135.1 Flavobacteriaceae bacterium
TATGTATCCAATATTCTGCTAAATGCTCAAAGTCAGGATGATATAGGGATCTTTAAATTTTTGTCATGTACTTAGGTAAAGAATAATTTTTTGCACTTCATCTTTTTACATTTTTATTTTGATGAATAATGTATTTATATCTCAATTCAAATCAAAAGTTTTACAAGCCCTGTAATAAATATATTCAATCAATTCTCTTCGATAAGGTTTTGACCACTCAATAAAAACTACAACACCTTTTTTAATCATTCGGTAAAGTAAGCGTACCAATTTATAAGCTATTCTAAAAATATATCGAATTGCCTTAAAAAAATACAATATAGCAATTATCCCACTACGAATTATCCATTCCTGATATATTATTTTTTTATCCACTTAATTTTTTAACTTAATTAATAGGAGAGGAGTATCCCCTTTGTTTACACTTGTTTGCAATGATACTACAAGTGTTGTATAATAGTTTCATAAGTTTAGTAAGTTCAAAAAATTAAGTAAAACTTAATACATGGGCTTAATAAATCAATTCACTTAACTTAATCTTTATTTACCTTAAACTTAATTTAATTATTTGCGTTACTTAATTTTTTACTTAACTTTGTATAAAGATGCTTAAGTATAGTTTCATAGAACACCCAATGAGTCAGTTACTCAAATCACTGGAAGACCTTCTTCCAGGGGTAAAAACGGCTTACGCTTTATATACAAGTATCGATAAGAAAGTAATACTTAACAAATACGGAGAAGAAGAACCAATTTCACTAAAAAATAAGATGCATTTGGTTCAAAAATTTAGAACAGAAAAAGGAAATCACAATTGGATACGAAAAGATATGTTGCCTTTTTTAGAGGAACAACAATCTAAAAAAGTGAAACAACTTTCTTTAACAGATGAAAAAGAGAATAATATCTTATGTCTTAAAATTGTTTCTCCGTACGATTATTTATATGATACTTTTTTGATAGAAATTAATTATAGTAACTTTTACAGCGTTTCAAAAGAAGGGGAAAATCTTACTACTGAACAAAAATTTATTATTGAAAAACTTTTATTTAATGCCGTAAAAGTAAGATTAGAAACCGAATACAATAACTTAAAAACGCACGAATTAATTATAAATAGTTTAAAAGCTCGTCAAAACAAATTACAAAACGAAATTTTAAAGAATAAAAAACTAACTAAAAACTATCAAAAAGCATTGGATTATTTTTTAGCACAAGTAAGTAAAGAAATTAGTTCACAAGAAAATATAGCCCTTAGTTTTTCACCTGCTTGTAAAGCATATTTATATCAATTGGATGTATCGCTTGAAACCATTCATACATCGATTATAAATGCTGTAAATGTAGTTCAAAATCTAAACATTAAACCAGTTAAACAAATCATTTTAGAGCCAGACAATCTTCAAATTATAACACCTAAAGAAACAAGTTCTTCAGTTGTTAAAAAAACTGAAAAACATAACAATGTTATTGAGATGCTTAATAAATATGAAGAAGCCGCTGTTTTATGTCAAGACAAAGGACTTAAAATTAACGGCGGTAATGTTGCCCGCCATTGTAAACCTGCAATCACACCGGCAGCCATAACTTTTAATCTAAAAAAATACGCAAATGTTATTAATTTGCTCACAGACAAATACGATGATAAATGGACGTTGCTCAAAAAATATTTTAAACCACTGCAAAATGTTTTAGAAAATAAAGGGAACAAAAAGGTAGGGTAATTATGATTGCTTTATTATTCTATTTAACATAATATAAATTATCGGACAAAGGTTAACTCAAAAAAATCTGCTAAATTTTGTTCGTCTAGCAGATTTATTAATAGAACTTGTTTAAAGTTGACAGACTTAATGCTTTACGCGTAGTTTAGTAAGTTAACTTTAAACAAGTTCATAATAATTCGGAATTTAAATTTTACAAAGTACCTTATTTAATTTTATAATTTAATCCAATTGAAAAATTAGAATTCAAACTATTTATCAAAGGATTTAAGGTTTACCTTAAATTCCCATTTTAAATGCTTCAATAACACTTTCGTAAATTATCGTTATATTTGTGCAAATTGAAAATTGAACCAATCGTGAAAAATTTTACATATCTAGTCGGTTTATCGTTGTGCTTTTCTTCTCCATTAAGCAGTTGCACTTCTAATAAAGCCGCAGAAAATCACAATCAACACATGAGTCAAACGAATGAAATTGCAGCTATTCCTGAAAATAGTAAAACAGAAAAAGACTTACATACTTTATCCAATTACAACGAAGTTGCATCAAAACATATAGATTTGAATTTAGCTGTCAATTTTGATACTAAAACCGTTTCGGGTAATGTTACGCACACAATTGAACACATTAATCCTAATGCTGAAAAATTCATTGTAGATACCAAACACTTAGATATTCAAAAAGTAGTCTTGGATGGGGAAAAAGAAGTACCTTTTGAATTAGGAAAATATGATGAACTTTTAGGAACACCTTTAATCATTCCAATCGATAAAGACACTAAAAAAGTAAGCATCTACTACTCTACTACCGATAAAACAGAAGCTCTAGATTGGCTGAATCCAGAACAAACAGCCGATAAAACGTCTCCCTTTATGTACACACAAGGTCAGTCTATCTTTACTAGAAGCTGGATTCCTTTACAAGATACTCCCGAATTGAGAATTACATATTCGGCAACTATCAAAACTCCAAAAGGAATGTTGGCAGTTATGAGTGCTAATAACCCTGTTCATAAAAACGAAGAGGGTGTTTATCACTTTGAAATGAAACAATCTATTCCTTGTTATTTAATAGCTTTGGCAGTCGGTGATTTAGATTTTAAAGAATTGGATAAACGTACAGGTGTTTATGCAGAACCATCTATGCTTGAAAGTTGTGCTTATGAGCTTTCCGATATGGGGAAAATGGTCGATGCAGCCGAAAAGCTATACGGAGCTTATCAATGGGACAGATTTGATGTTATAGTCCTCCCTCCTAGTTTCCCTTTTGGAGGTATGGAAAACCCTAGATTAACTTTTGCTACTCCTACTATTATCGCTGGAGATAAAAGTTTGGTTTCATTAATTGCTCACGAATTAGCTCACTCTTGGAGTGGAAATTTGGTAACGAATGCAACGTGGAACGATTTCTGGCTGAACGAAGGTTTTACTGTATATTTTGAACGCCGTATCATGGAAGCTATCGAAGGAAAAGATTATGCAGATATGTTGGCGTTACTTGGCTATCAAGACCTAGAACGCTCCCTAAATGAATTACCTGAGAATTTTCAATTGCTTAAACTAAATTTAAAAGGCTTTCATCCTGATGATGCTATGACGGATGTGGCGTATGAGAAAGGGTATTTCTTTTTACGTCTTATTGAAGAAACTGTAGGAAGAGAAAAATTTGATGCTTTCTTAAAGAAATATTTTGCAGAGCATAAATTTCAAACCATTACAACGGATCAGTTTTTA
>JALWUJ010000111.1:3470-4160 GCA_027080135.1 Flavobacteriaceae bacterium
CTGAATATTGATGAATGGGTAAATCAACCAGGTTTACCAGATAATTGCCCTAAAATTACAGCTACACGTTTCGAAAATGTAGAAAAAGCTCTGAAGGATTATGAAACAACTAAAGATATTTCTGTGTTGCACACTCAAAACTGGTCAACACATGAATGGCTTCATTTCCTACGTCATTTGAATGAGGAAACTACCACTCCTGAGGATTTAGCTCAATTAGACAAAGCTTTTGACTTAACGCACTCAGGAAATTCTGAAATAGCAGCCATTTGGTTTGAAAAAAGTATCAATATCGGATACGATGGAATTGATGATGCTCTTGAAGCGTTCTTAAACCGCGTCGGCAGAAGAAAATTCCTAAAACCCTTGTATGAAGCCTTAGCTCAAACCCCTGAAGGATTGAATAAAGGTCGTGAAATCTATGAAAAATCGAAAGGAAATTATCATTATGTTTCTAATCATACCATTGAAAAAATTCTAAAATTAAAATCCTAATACCTTATTTCTATAATACCGACTTAACATGAAAAAAATACTCGTAGCCAATAGAGGTGAAATTGCTCTAAGAGTAATGAAATCCTGCCGAAAAATGGGGATTAAAACTGTTGCTGTTTATTCTGAGGCGGATGCTCATGCTCCGTTTGTTAAATTTGCTGACGAAACTGTTTGTTTAGGTCCGCCTCCAAGCAA